>JBBPYG010000112.1:0-15467 GCA_038200085.1 Candidatus Limnocylindria bacterium
AAGACGAAGCCGATGTGCCGGTTGCGGATCGCCGCGAGCTCATCGTCGGAGAGCCGTCCGACGTCCACGCCCGCGAGCCGGTATTGGCCCGTGTCGGGCACGTCGAGGCAGCCGAGGATGTTCATCATCGTTGACTTCCCCGAGCCCGACGGCCCCATGAGCGCGACGAATTCGCTCGGGTCCACGTCGAGATCCGCGCCCCTAAGCGCGTGCACTATGTTCTCCCGGCCCATGCGGTACGACTTCGTGATCCCGCGCAGGCGGATGACCGGGTCGGGCACCTAGCGGCCGGCGCCCCCGCCGGCACCACCAGCACCCGCGCCGGGGATCGTGATGCCGCGGTTACCAGTGGTGGCCGACGCGCCCGCGCGCGGCTGCGGCAGCACGACGAGGTCGCCGTCCTGCAGGCCGACGGACACCTCCGTCACCGTGTCGTTCGAGATGCCGAAGGTCACGTCGACGTCCTGCGGCTGCCCGTCCCGGAGCACCTGTACGAACCTGCGGCCGTTGCCGCTGCGGATCGCGAGGTTCGGGACCGTCAGCACTCCCTGCTTGCTCGCGAGGATCACATGCGCGGTGCCGGTCATCCCAGGCCGCACGTTGGCCGCAGGGACGTCGATGGTCACATCGATCCCGTACACGGGAACGCCCTGCTGGATCGTCGCGATCGGGTCGAGGGCGGTGACCTTGCCGGTCATCCGCTCGGTGCCGACCGCGTCGACCGTCACCGTCGCGACCTGGCCCGGAGTCATCTTCGCCACGTCCGCTTCGCCGACGGTGCCGCGCAGCGCGAGGCTCGTCGTGTTGGCGATGAGGATGAACGGGCTCGCGACGCTGCCGGCGGCGACCTGCTCGCCCGCCTGCCCGTTGACCTGCGCGACGACGCCGGGGATCGTGGCCTTCAGGGTCGCGTTGTCGATGTTGGTCTGCGCGGTGTCGACCGCGGTCTGCTGTGCCAGCAGGCTTGCGTATGCCGAGCTGATGTCCGTCGATTTCGGGGGCGCGGCGGTCTTCGAGAGGGATGCCTGCGCCGACTCGACGGAGTTCTGCGCGGACGTGATCGCCGCCGCCGCCTTCTCCTGCGAGGTCGTGACGGACTGCTGCGTCGTGACGTACGTGCCACTCACCGTGTCGGCGATCGGCGTCAGCGCGGAGGTGCCCTGGGTGATCTTGCTCTTCAGGGTGCCGCTCAGCTGCTGCTGTGTCGTCAGCCTGACCTGCACCGCCGCGATCTCGGTGCGTGCCTGGTCGAGGCCGAGGTCGGCCCGGCTCGCCGCCGTGTTCAGCGAGTTCTGCGCGCTCGTGACGGCGGTCTGGGCGGCCGTGATCTGCGCGGCGACGGCGTCGGTCGCGCTCGAAAGCCGCGTCGCGGCCGAGGTGAACGCCGCCTGCGCTGTCTGGAAGGCTCCGCTCATGCCGGACGTGTCCGGCCCGCTCGCCATCGCCGCGTCGAACGTGTCGGTGATGGCCACGAGCGTGGCCTGCGCCGCGGCGTAGTCGGTCAGCGCGCTCGCGAGGATGCCGTTGCTGTAGACGGCGGCGTTCGTGAGCGCGGCTTCCGCCTGGTCGAGCGCCGCGATCGCCGCTTTCACGTCGGTCGTCTGGCTCATGACGGAGAGCTCCGTCACCGTCGCGGAGATCTGCGACAGCGGCGCGGGAACGGCGGTCTGGTAGCTCGCGACGTCCTGCCGGGCGCCCCAGGCGAAGTTCGCGAAGTTCGCCTTCGCGGCCTGGTAATTGGTCTTGACCTTCTGGAGCGACTGCTGTGCTGCGGCCAAGTCGTTCTGCGTGGACCGCTGTGTCTCGTCGAGCGAACGCTGCGTGTGTTCGACGTTCTGCTGCGCGATGGCGATGTCCTCGGGAGCGGCGCCGGCGATCGTCTGGTCGTACTTCGCCTGCGCGGCGACGAGGTTGGCCTGCGCCTGGGCGAGCGCGCTCTGAAGGTCGGAGACGTCGAGGCGCGCGAGGGGCTGGCCCACGCCCACCTTGCTGCCGACGCTCACGTACACCTCGGCGAGCCGCCCGGCGGTCTTGAAGTTCAGGCGCGCCTGTCCGGCCGCGTTGACCGACCCGGACACGGCGACGGTCTGCGTCACGCTGCTGCGAGTGACCGGTGCGGTGCGGACCTCGGCCGCGGGCGCGGGCGGGTTGAAGAGTCCGCTGACGACGGCGCCGGCGGCGAGCATGGCCACGATCGCGAGGATCAGCA
This sequence comes from Candidatus Limnocylindria bacterium, assembly GCA_038200085.1. GTDB lineage: Bacteria > Chloroflexota > Limnocylindria > P2-11E > P2-11E > JALYKU01. Next base: position 2,210 of record JBBPYG010000112.1, read on the forward strand.
GGCGCCCCGGCCAGGAGCCGATGAGCCCACCTGGGATCGATGAATGCCGCGCGGCCACGGTTCCGGAAGACATGCGCTACCTCTCTTTCGGCTGCTCGGTGAGCGGTGTGGTCACGATGACCCGGCAGGGAGCGCGCGGCCCGCAGGGGCGCGGCCCAGGCGGGCGGTCACCGCGACGCCAAGCGCGTACGCGAGGACCACCAAGCCGGCGATCGCGCCGACCACCGGCAGCTGCGAAGCGGCGTACAAGAGCGTCGCCCCGACGATCGCCGCGATGGGCGCGGGAAGGTGCGATCCCCAGCGCGCCGCGGGCGGCTGCGCGACCAGCACGTCGCCGAGGCGCCACGCGGCGGCGGTGAATCCGACGAGCGCGACCGCCGCGAGGGTGATGCCTGCGAGCGTGACCGCGATGAGCCCGGTCTCGAGGAGTGGCTGGGGGCGGATACCGGCCGCGCGCAGTCCGCCACCGGCGACGCCTCCCAGCACGAACACGAACGACAGGAACGCGGCGGAGGCGATCGCGGCGAGGACGGCGAGGCCGGTCGCCACCACGCGCAGCTGCGCCAGCCAGCCGCCGAAGGACGCTCGATACGCCGAGAGCACGGGTCCGCGCGCGAGCACGAGCGCACCGGTCACGCCGAGCAACACCAGAACGAAGCCTGCCGCGTCACGAGCGGCGTCGGACACGCTGCGCTGGAGCGGGACGATCGGGCGGAACGCGGCGGGAACGCGCTGTTCGATCTCCGCGATCGTGCGGGCCGCCGGCACCTGGTCGCGTCCGAAGTAGAGCCGGGGGCGCTCGCCAGGGCGCGCCGCCGCCATCGATCCCGTGAGCAGCACGCCGGTCACGACGACCGCCACCACGAGCGTCCCCAAGACCAACGCCGCGTCGCGCCGGGTCACCTCGCGGCGGTCAGGCGGCGTGGTGAGCGTCGCAGGAGGGCGTGCGTCGCGATCAGGCTCGCGAGCCCGAGCAGGGAGACCGCCAGAACGAACAGACCGTCGACGAAGAAGAAGGCCTCGGCGTCCTCCTGGGCGCTCGTGGCGAACGCGATCGCGCTCTCGAACGCGCGCGCGAAGTCGGCGCCGCTGCGGGCGAGCTCCCACGCGACGAAGGCGAAGCTCGGCACCGCGAGGAGCGCGACCACGATCCACTCCCACGACGTGCGCTCCTCCGCCACGAGGGTGCCCATGACGGCGTCGCGGAAGCCGAGTGGCGGCGCCTCGGGCGGGACGGTGGCGAGGATCCGATCGATCGCGACCTCGTCGTCGTCCAGGTCGTCCATGCGCCCCACCCTCAGCTTGCCCGCCGCGCGCTGCTGCGTTCGGCGAGCCGGGCGCGCAGCGCAGCCCGCGCCCGGTGGAGGTGCGTCTTCACCGTGCCGAGCGGGATCCCGAGCGAATCGGCGACCTCGCGATAGGACAGCTGCTGGAGGTGGCGCAGGGTCAGCGCGGCGCGGTAGTTGGCCGGCAGCTCGGCCAGTGCGGCGAGCACCTCGCCCATCTCCTCCCGGCGCAGCGCGGATCGCTCGGGCCCGGTCTCCTCAGGCTCGCGCAGATCGGGCTCGGTATCCGCGGGCGTCTGGTGGGCGTGCCAGCGCCGCACGTGGTTCAGGCTGGCGTTCGTCGCGATGCGGAACAGCCACGGGCCGAACGGCTGGTCGAGGTCGTACTGGTGCAGCGCGCGATATGCGCGGATCAGTGCCTCCTGGGCGCTGTCCTTCGCGGCGTCGGGATCGCCGGTGATGCGCAGGGCGATGTTGTACACGCGGCCTCCATAGCGCTCGACAAGGGTCGCATACGCGTCGGCATCGCCCGCGAGGCACAGCCGCACGATCTCCTGATCGGTGCGTGTCAGCCGGACCTCCCAAACGCATCGGCCGGGTCTACTGCGCTTACCCGGTCGGGGACCCGTGGGTTTCGCGTATTGTCGCGTCCTCCGTGGACGTCACCTGGCTGGGTCACGCGTGCTTCCGGCTCCGAGGGCGGGAAGGCGTCGTGTTGACCGACCCGCCCGACCCGAAGTCCGGTCACGCCATCCCGAAGACGGCCGCCGACCTCGTCACGGTGTCGCACGACCATCCCGGCCATGCGAGCCTGCGCTCGGTGGGCGGGGAGCCGGTCGTGCTCCAGGGTCCGGGGGAGTACGAGGTCCACGAGATCCTCGTGACCGGCCTCGCCACCTTCCACGACGAGCAGGCGGGGGCCGTCCGCGGGCGGAACACCGTCTTCACGATCCGCATGGACGACCTCGTCGTGTGCCACCTCGGCGACCTCGGCCACACTCTGCCCACAAGCGATCTAGAAAAGCTCACCGGCGTCGACATCGTGCTGATCCCGATCAGCGGACCGGAAGTCAACCTCAGCGCGGCGAGGGCGGCCGAGGTGGTGCACCAGCTCGATCCGAAGGTCGTCGTCCCCATGTCGTACGAGGCCGGCGGCAAGAAGGACACCCCGTTCGAGCGGCTGCTGCATGAGCTGGGCGTGAAGGAGCTGATCCCCGTGCCCAAGCTCTCGATCGCCCGCTCGAGCCTGCCCGACAATATCCAGGTCGTCGCGCTCGACTCCCGCGCGCGTCCGTAAAGGTCGTCATGGCGGACGCCGGTGCTGGCCGACGCGCGGGTGATCCGCTCGTCGCGGCGCGCCACACCTGCGACCGCGCTGCCAGAGGGAACGCGCCTGCAGGTTCGCCCCTGACGTGACGGTGCGGCGCATCGGACATCGCGGTGCCAAAGGCCACGCGCCGGAAAACACGATCGCGGCGTTCGAGGCCGCCATCGCGCTCGGGTGCGACGAGGTCGAGACGGACGTGTGGTCGCTCCACGAGGGTCTCGTGATACGCCACGACCCGCCCGGTCCGGCGGAGGACCTTCGGTCCGCGCTGACGCTCGACGAGGTGCTGGACTTCTGCCGCGGCCGCGTCGCGGTGAACGTCGAGATGAAGTGCCGCGGCAGCGAGCAGGCCGCGGCCGAGACCGGCGGACGTGTGGCGGCGCGTCTCGCGCAGCGCGTCGGTAACGAGGCGTACGTCTCGAGCTTCTGGTGGCCGGCGCTGGTGGCCGCGGCGGATGTCGCTCCGGCGGTGCGCCGGGCGTTCATCTTCGGGTCGTATCCGCCGCTCGACGCGCTGCTCGGCGCGGCCTCCGCGATCGGACTCTGGGCGCTCCACCCACGCCTCGACTACGCGACTCCGGGGCTCGTGCGGCGCGCGCACGGGGCGGGCCTTCAGGTGAACGCGTGGACCGCGAATGACCCACGGGACATCGCCGCGCTCGTGGCCGCGGGCGTCGACGGCATCGCGTCCGACTATCCCGAACGCGTGCCGAAGGACTGAAATCACTAGCGCCGCTTTCATCGCGTGACGCCCCGCGCGGTCGAGGGTCGCCGCGGCGAAGAATGTTTCACGTGAAACGGCAAGGTCCTGCCGATACCTACCTCGGGACGACCCAGCCTTTGGCGCGATCGACGGCGCGGAGCCAATCGCCGTAAAGCGTGTCGCGCTGGCCGGCGGACATGCGCGGCTCGTAGCGATGCGGCGACGCGGCGACGCCGAGGTCGTCGCGGTCGCGCCAGACGCCGGTGGCGAGCCCAGCGAGGTACGCGGCGCCGAGGGCGGTCGTCTCCGCTACCGCGGCGACCTCGACTGGCAGCGCGAGGATGTCGGCCTGGAACTGCATGAGGAAGGCGTTCGCGGTACCGCCACCGTCGACGCGCAGCACGTCGAGCGGACGGCCGGCAGCCTGCATCAGCTCCACGAGGTCGCGGGTCTGGTAGGCGATGCTTTCGAGGGTCGCGCGCGCGAGATGCGCGCGCGTGGTGCCACGCTCGATGCCGAGCATCGCGCCTCGCGCGTACATGTCCCAGTGCGGCGCGCCAAGGCCGGTGAACGCTGGCACGAGGTACAGGCCACCGTTGTCGCGTACGGAGAGCGCGAGCGACTCGGTCTCGGGCGCGCTCGAGATGATCCCGAGCCCGTCGCGCAGCCACTGGACGGCGGCGCCGGTGACGAAGGCGCTGCCCTCGAGCGCATACGCCATCTCACCCGCGACGCGCCAGGCGACCGTCGTGAGGAGGCCGGCCTCCGAGCGCTGCGGCGTGGCGCCCGTGTTCGCGAGGAGGAAGCATCCCGTCCCGTACGTGTTCTTCGCCTGCCCCGCCTCGAAGCAGCGCTGTCCGAATAGCGCTGCCTGCTGGTCGCCGGCCATCCCTCCGATCGGGATCGGCGCGCCGAACATCCCGGGCTCGGTCTCCGCGTAGACCTCGCTGTTCCCGCGCAGCGCCGGAAGCATCGCGCGCGGGATCCCGAGCGTCCCGAGAAGCTCGTCGTCCCACTCGCACCGCGCGATGTCCAGCAGCAGCGTGCGCGATGCGTTCGCGAGATCGGTCACGTGCGCGCGCCCCGCGGTGAGCTTCCACACGAGCCAGCTGTCGATCGTGCCGAAGAGGAGCTCGCCCGCCTCAGCCCGAGCCTGCGCACCCGGTACGCGGTCGAGGATGAAGCGCACCTTCGTTCCCGAGAAGTACGCGTCGAGCCGGAGCCCGGTCCGTTCCCGGAACAGTGGCTCGAGTCCCGACGCGCGGAGTTGCTCGCATACGGCGGCGGATGCACGGCTCTGCCACACGACCGCCGGGTGGATCGGAGCGCCGGTCCGGCGGTCCCACACCACGGTCGTCTCGCGCTGGTTGGTGATGCCGATCGCGGCGACCTCCCGAGGATCGATCCCCGCAGCAGCGAGCGCATCGCGGCCCACGGCGACGGTGGCCGCGAGGATCTCCTGCGGGTCGTGCTCGACCCAGCCAGGCTCGGGGTAGTGCTGCGCGATCTCGCGGTCGGCGGTCGCAAGGACGCGGCCGTCGGGATCGAACACGAGCGCGGCCGACCCGGTCGTGCCCTGATCGAGCGCGAGGACGGCGGTCATGCGTGGGCCGTCACGACGTGACGCGCCGTGCGCGCCGTGCGCGGCGAGCGCGCCTCACGCCGGCGTGGTGCGGAAGCGGCGCATCGGCTCGATCTCCGTGCGATACGCGGCGACCTGCGCCTCGCACTCCGTGGCGTCCCAGCCCAGGAGGTCCGCCATCCGCGCCGCGACGCTCACCACGCAGTCGGCGCCCTGGCACGCGGCGAGGCCGAGGCCGGTGCGCCGCAGGAGCGCGTCGCCGATCGTTGCCGCCCACTCGTTGCGGACCGCGCGCACCAGCTCGGCGGCGATCATCGGCTCGTGGGGACAGAGCCGGGCGGCGAGCGCGGCGTCCCCATCGACCAGATCCAGCACCTCGGACGAGAGCGACCCGTACGTCCGCGCCAGGTGGTCGCTGGTCGCCGCGTCCACCCGGAGGCCGGCTGCGCGCGGGGCCACCTCGTCCCGGACGAAGCGCGCGACGTCGTCGACCGCGCCTCCGGGCAGAGTCGCCCGCGAGGTCCGGCTCGGGGCTTGCCGCCCCAGTTTGCGCACGGCCACGTCCATCACCTCTTCGGCGATCGCGCGGTAGCCGGTCACCTTTCCCCCGACCGCCGAGAGAAGACCGGGTACTCCATCGCGCCGCTCGTGGTCGTGGATCTCGTGCTTGCGCGAGACCTGGTCCTCCGTCACGCCTTCGGCGCGCACCAGCGCCCGCACTCCGGCCCACGTGTAGTGCACGCGATCGAAGGGCGCGCCCGGAAAGGCTGTGCGCGCCTCCCGCAGCAGGTACCCCACGTCGCTCTCGTCCGCGGCCGCATCGGAGGGGTCGCCGTGATAGTCGGTGTCCGTCGTCCCGATCAGCGAGAAGCCATTCCACGGCACGATAAAAAAGAGCCGGCCATCGCTCTTCGCGATGAGCGCCTGCGCGGTGGCCGTCCCCGCCTCGGTGACGAGGTGCACACCCTTCGTGAGCCGCAGCAGCGGGCGCTTCGCCGGGCGCAGATCGCGGGTGGTGAGATCGAGCCACGGGCCCGTCGCGAGCACCGTGAGGCGTGCTCGCACCGTGCACTCGCCGCCCCCCATCGCGTCAGAGACCGCCGCGCCGGTCACGCGACCGGTCGCGTCGCGCACGAAGCGCGAGGCGCCAGCGTGGTTCAGTACGGCGGCGCCGTGTGCGGCCGCGTCCAAGGCGTTCTCGACGACGAGCCGCTCGACGTACGGCACCTGCGCGTCGTAGAAGCGCCACGCGCCGCGAAGCCCGTCGCGCTCGAGGCCGGGCTCGACGCGGCGGACCTCCTCGGCGCTGAGCCATGTGCGCCGAGGCAGGCTCTTGTCGAAGGACAGCGCGTCGTAAAGCAGCATGCCCGCGCGGAGCTTCGCGCGTTCGAAGAGGCTCGGGCGGTACATCGGCAGATGGAAGGGGAGGGGAAAGACCAGGTGTGGGGCGACGCGCAGGAGCACCTCGCGTTCGCGCATGTCCTCGCGCACGAGCGCGAAATCGAGGTTCTCGAGGTAGCGCAGCCCGCCGTGGATCAGACGGGTCGGCCGCGACGTCGTGCCCGATGCGAGATCGCGCGCCTCTACAAGCGCGACGCTCAGGCCACGGAGGGCCGCGTCGCGGGCGATGCCGGCGCCGATGATCCCTCCTCCGACGACGAGGAGGTCGAACGACCGCTCGCGGAGCGCGCCGATTATCTCGGCGCGTCCGCGGAGCGGTCCTCGGTCGCTCGTTATTTGGTCGTCTTGTTGTACTTCTCGATCGCCGCGTTCATGTCCGCGGCGGCGCCGTCGAGCGCGGCCTGGGTGGACGACTTGCCGAGCAGTACCGACTCGATCGCCGTCTGGATCCGTCGTCGCGCCTCGGCGAAGACGCCAAGGACCGCGCCGTTGGTCTTGCGGTTCTGCGGCGCTGTCCTGATCTGGTCGACCGCCGTCAGGAACTGCGGGTACTTCGTCGCCCATTCCTTGCTCGGGCCCTCGTTGTACGCGGCCTTGCGGATCGGGTAGTAGCCCGTGTCCGCCTGCCACTGCGCCTGCACGGCGGAGCTCGAGATGAACTTCACGAACTCCCACGCCGCCTGCTGCTCGGCGTCGGGCCGGCCGCTCATGATGTACACGCTCGCGCCGCCGATGATGTTGCCGCCGTCCGCCGGCGCGTTGTTCGGCTTCGGATACCGGCCGGTGCCGACGGTAAACTTGCCAGCCGTCGAGTTGATGTGGCCGCGCAGCCGCGCGGTGCTCTCGACGTACATCGCCGTCTTGCCCGCGTTGAACGCGTTGGCGGCGCCGTCGTTGTCGACCCCCGGGTTGTAGAAGGCGCCCGAGTCGAACCCGGCCTTCCACCAATCGAGGATCGTCTTGCCCTTCTCGTCGTTGAACAGGACCTTCGTCGCCTTCGCGTCGCGGCCGTTGCCGTTGTCGGCGAAGAACCCGCCGGACACCGCCAGCCACTGCTCGAAGAGCCAGCCATAGATCGAGGGGCCGAACCCGTAGCGGACCGTCGCGCCGCCCGCGTCCTTCTTGGTCAGCTTCTTCGCGTAGTCGAGCACCTCGTCGAAGGTGGCCGGGGGCTTCTCGGGGTCGAGCCCGACCTCTTTGAACGCCTCCTTGTTGTAGTAGAGGATCGCGGACGAGGAGTTGAAGGGCATGCTGTAGAGCTTGTCCTGCACCTTGTAGTAGTTGAGGACCGCGGGCTCGAAGTCGCTCGTGTCGAACTTGTCACGGTCGACGAATCCCTGCATCTGGATGACCTCACCCGAATCGACCATGAAGCGCTGCCCGATGTCGAACACCTGCATGATCGCCGGGCCGCTGTTCGAGCTGAGCGCGGTGTTGAGCTTCGCGAGCGCGTCGTCGTAGGTGCCCTGGAAGATAGCCTCCACCGTGATCTTGTTCTGACTCGCGTTGAAGTCCTTGACGATGCGAGCGACCGCGTCGCCGTTCACGCCGGACATCGCGTGCCAGAAGACGATCTTGCTGGCCGGTGCGAGGTCCTTTGCCGGCACCTTCACGCCGGCGGCCTCGCCGCCGCCTCCGGCAGGCGCCGCACCGGGCGCGCCGCCGCCGCACGCGGACGCGATGAAGAGCACGGTGCTGGCGAGCACCATGAACCTGCGCATATTCGAAAACCTCCGCGCCATTTCTTCGCTTACCCCTTCACCGCACCGGCGGTGAGGCCGCGCACCAGCTGACGCTGGCCGATGACCAGGAGCGCGAGTGTCGGTACCGCCACCATGATGACACCCGCCATAACGAAGCCCCACCGCAGCGTCTCCTCGAAGCGCAGCTGCACGATGCCGACCTGCGTCGTCCGCATGAGCGTCTGGTTCGTCACCAGGAGGGGCCAGAAGTATTGGTTCCAGGTCGAGAGGAACCCGTAGACCGCGACGGTGCTCAGCGCCGGTCGCGACAGCGGGAGGATGACCTGGGTGAAGAACTGGAAGCTGCTCGCGCCGTCGATGACCGCGGCGTCTCGCAGCTGAAGGGGGATCTGCAGGAAGCTCTGCCGGAGCAGGAAGGTGCCGAACGCCGTCGCCATGAACGGCACGGCGAGCGCCTGGTAGGTGTCGAGCCATCCGAGGTCGCGGATCGTCATGTAGTTGGGGATGATCGTGGCCTCCCACGGGATCATCAGCGTGCTTAGGAAGACGAAGAAGAGGATGTTCCGCCCGCGGAAGGCGAGGAAGGCGAAGGCGAACGCGGCCAGGCTCGCCGTCACGAGCTGGCCCGCGACGACCAGGCCCGAGACGACGAAGCTGTTGAGCAGGTAGCGGCCGATGGGGATGCTGTTGAACACCTTGTCGTAGTTGTCGAGCCGCAGCCCCTCGGGGATGAGCGGGGGCGGGTACGAGGTGATCTGCGCCTCCGACATGAAGCTGTACGACAGCGCCAGCAGCAGCGGGAACGCCACGAGCGCCGACGCCGCGATGAGGAGCGCGTAGCTGGCCACCGGACGCAGCCAGATGCGCGGCCTGCGGGCCGCGGCGGCGCGACCGCGAGCGGATTCGAGGGGGCGCGCGGCGACTGCGCTCACTGGTAGTGGATCCTGCGCTCGATCACCGTGAACTGGATCACGGTGAGAACGAGCACGATGAGGAAGAGCACGAAGGCCTGCGCGCTCGCGAAGCCGAATTGGAAGTTCTGGAAGGCGTCGAGGTAGATGCTGTACACGAGGGTGCGCGTGGAGTCGACTGGTCCGCCGCGGGTCAACACGTGCACCTGGGTGAATGCCTGGAGCAGCTGGATGGTGTCGACGACCAGCAGGAAGAACAGGAACGGTCCCATGAGCGGCACTGTGATGCGGCGGAACAGGAGCACGCCGCCGGCGCCGTCCATGCGCGCGGCCTCGTAGAGCTCCTCCGGGACGCTCTGCAGTCCGGCCAACAGGACGATCAGGTTGAACCCGAGCATCAGCCAGATCGTCGCGATCGAGAGCGACACGATCGCGAGACCGATCTCGTTCAGCCAGTTCGGTCCCGGCAGTCCGAGGCGCGAGAGGACGAAGTTCAGGAGGCCGAGGCTCGGGTTGAAGAGCAGCAGCCAGATGAGCGACCCGACCGCCGCGGAGACGGCGATCGTGCTCGAGAGGAGCGTCCGGAAGATGTTGATGCCCCGGATCCGCTGGTTCGCAAGCACACCGAGGATGAGCGAGATCGCGATTCCCACCGGGACCGCGTAGAGCACGAACAGCGTGGTGGCGAGGAGCCCCGATCGGAAGACCGTGGACGTGAACAGCTCCGTGTACTGGTCGAGGCCCGCGAAGACGGACAGCCGCCCCGTCGGCGTCGTGAAGAACAGGCTCAGGTAGATCGTCCGTCCGAGCGGGATGAAGACGAACGCGGTGAAGAGCACGAGCGAGGGCGCCAGGTAGAGCATCGCCGTGCCGAAGCTGCGCCTCTCCCGCGCGGTCCACGCCATCACGACGCCAGCGATGCTATCGCGGGCCGGCCTCCAGCCATGTTGACCGTCTTCAGTGCCGGCCGTTACACTTTTCGTTCACCATGCCCGCGGTCAGGCGCCGGCCATGGGCCCGAACGCCGACACCGCGAGCGCCAGCCGAGTCCGCCAGAGGGAGATCGCAGTCGCGTGGACGCAGGGAACATCGACGCCGCGGCGCGCGTTACCACAGGCGTGAGCACGACCCGGAAGGTCTCCTGATGTACGCGATCGTGCGGAGCGGGAGCCGGCAGTACCGCGTTGAAGAAGGGGCGCTCGTCGTCGTCCCGGACCTGGCGGCCGAGCCCGGGACCACGCTCACGCTGGGTGAAGTGCTACTGGTCGCCGACGGCGAAACGGTGAAGGCCGGGGCGCCGCTGCTCGAAGGCGCCTCCGTCACCGCGGAGGTCGTCACGAACGGCAAGGGTCCGAAGATCAGGGTCTTCCGGTACAAGAACAAGACGCGGTCGCGGAAGCTGACCGGACACCGCTCGCCGCACGCGACACTGCGAGTCACGAAGATCGAGGCATAAGAGATGGCACACAAAAAGGGAGCGGGCTCGACCCGCAACGGACGCGACTCCGCCGGCCAGCGGCTGGGCGTGAAGGAGTACGCGGGAGCGAACGTGAACGCCGGCACCGTGCTCGTCCGCCAGCGCGGGACCAGGGTGCTGCCGGGCGAGAACGTGGGCGTGGGCAAGGACCACACCCTGTTCGCGCTCGCCACCGGCACCGTCAAGTACGGCCCCGCGCGCGACGACAGGCGCAGGGTCAGCATCGTCGTCGCATAGAGAGAGACAGACATGAAAACGAAGATCCACCCCAACTACATGCCCGCGCGGGTCGTCTGCGCGTGCGGGAACACGTTCGTCACCGGATCGACAAAGCCCGAGCTGCACGTCGAGGTGTGCGCGAAATGCCACCCGTTCTTCACGGGAAAGCAGCACTTGATGGACATCCAGGGCCGGGTGGACCGCTTCAACCGCCGCTACGCCAAGAAAGCGCAGCAGCCGCCCGCAGCCGCGGAGACTGCCGCGACCCGTTAGGCCGCCGCCGCGACGGCCGCCGGGGCACAGGACGCCCGCCGCCGCGACACCGCCAGGGCACAGGACGCCAGCCGCCGCGACGCCGTACGGCGGACAGGCGGTCATCGAGGGCGTCGTCATCAGAGGCCGGCGGACCCTCGCCCTCGCGTGCCGGCGGCCGAACGGCGAGATCTACCGCTATCGCGAGGCGCTCGATTCGCCGCTGCAGCGGTCGCGCGCGGCGCGGCTGCCGTTCGTCCGCGGTCTCGTCGTGCTCTGGGAATCGCTCTCGCACGGCATCCGGATGCTGATGCGCTCGGCGGAGATCCAGCTGGCCGAGGACCAGACCGAGGCGGCCACGTCGGAGCACGGTGCGACGGCGGCGGCGCCGGCGCCGGCGGCGGCGATGGACGTTGGGACGAAGGCCGCGATGGCCGTCGCTCTCGTGGTCGCGCTGGTGCTGTTCGTCGGCGTGCCGTACGTGGCGACCCAGCTGCTGCACGCCGCCGTGGCATCGTCGGCGCTGCTCAACGTCGCGGAGGGCCTCCTTCGGCTCGGGCTCTTCCTCGGCTACCTCGCGGCCATCTCGCGACTTCCCGAGATCAAACGGGTCTTCGCGTACCACGGCGCCGAGCACATGACGATCCACGCCTTCGAGCACGGCGACCCGCTCGACTTCCCGCACATCGAGCCGTATCCCACCGCCCATCCGCGTTGCGGGACGGCGTTCCTGCTCTTCGTGGTCGTGGTGGCCATCGCGATATTCGCCTTCGTCCCGCGCGTGAACCTCGTCGCCGATCTGGCCGTTCGCCTCCTGCTCATCGTGCCGGTGGCCTCGATCTCCTACGAGATCCTTCGCTTCGGCGCGCGTCACGAGGGCAATCCCCTGATGCGGCTCGCGGTCGCGCCCGGCCTCCTTCTGCAAGGCATCACGACCCGCCGGCCGGAGCCGGCGATGATCGAGGTCGCGGTGGCCTCGCTCGAGGAAGCGCTCGCCGGGGATGCCGCCTGACCGCCCTTACTCCGGGCCTCCGCAGACGCCTGGCGCAGGTGGAAGAGCGCTACGACGACCTGTCGAACGCGCTCGCCGATCCCGCGACGCAGTCGGACCGCGACCGCATGCGCACCATAGGGCAGGAGCACGCGGGGCTCGGGCCTATCGCGGGGACCATCCGCGACCTGCGCGACGCCGAGTCGCGGCTCGCGGAAGCGCGCGCGCTCATCGATGGCGAGGACGCGGAGCTGCGCGACATCGCTCGCGAGGACGAAGCGATCGCCGCCGCGGAGGTAGAGCGCCTGACCGCCCAGCTGCGGCTCCAGCTCGTCCCCCGCGACCCGCTCGATGAGAAGAGCGTGATCGTGGAGATCCGCGGAGGGACCGGTGGAGAGGAGGCGGCCCTGTTCGCATCCGACCTGTTCCGGATGTACGCGCGGTACGCCGAGCGCAGGCGCTGGAAGCTCGAGATCCTCTCGCAGAGCGCGTCGGAGAAGGGCGGGTTCAAGGAGGTCATCTTCCGCATCGCCGGCCGCGGCGCCTACAGCAGGCTCAAGCACGAGTCGGGCGTTCACCGCGTACAGCGCGTGCCCCAGACGGAGGCGCAAGGGCGGATCCACACGTCCACCGCGACCGTCGCCGTGCTTCCCGAGGCCGAGGAGATGGACGTCGGGATCGACGAGGCGGACCTGAAGGTCGACGTCTACCGCGCCGGCGGCCACGGCGGCCAGGGCGTCAACACCACCGACTCCGCGGTGCGGATCACGCACCTGCCCACGGGCATCGTCGTGACGTGCCAGGACGAGCGCTCGCAGCTCAAGAACAAGGCGAAGGCGATGGCCGTCCTCCGGGCGCGGCTCCTCGCGCACCAGCGCGAGCAGCGCGACACCGCGGAAGGCGAGACCAGACGCGCGCAGATCGGCGGTGGTGAGCGCGCGGAGAAGATGCGCACCTACAACTTCCCCCAGGACCGGCTGACCGACCGGCGCCTGGGGTACAACATGTCCGGTCTCGACCGCCTGCTCGACGGCGAGATCGACGATCTCCTCGATGCGCTATCGACCCAGGACGAGAGCGAACGGCTCGCGCGCCTGGAGGAGGAGTCCGCGTAGCGCCAGACAGCTCAGGTCCACGTGACGCAGGGGCTTACGTGGTCAGCCCGTCGGGAGACCGGCAGGGTAATGGGCGAAACAGCTGGCCCGCGACGGTCTGGCGTAACGCCCTCGAGATGTCGCCGAACACCCTTCGCGTGCACCTCACGCGCATCCGCGCGAAGCTCGATGTGGGCGACGAGTGGGGCGACGAGTGGGGCGACGAGTGGGGCGACGAGTGGGGCGACGAGTGGGGCGACGAGTGGGGCGACGAGTGGGGCGACGAGTGGGGCGACGAGTGGGGCGACGAGT
>JBBPYG010000113.1:0-19925 GCA_038200085.1 Candidatus Limnocylindria bacterium
GGGCGGCCCGACGTGCGTGTGGTTCGGATCGCCGTAGCCCCAACCGGGCCGCGTGTCGCCGCTGGGCTTGGCACAACCGCTTACCCCGGCGGCCTGTCCGACCGCCAGCGCCGAGCTTGAGGCTCCGCCGACGATCGCCATCGCGGCGATGCCGACGCCGGCCGCCAGGAACGCGCGTGTTACGAACTTCATGATCCTCCCCCGCGTGGGCCGTGTTTGCCTCTCTCCTAACGGGACAGTTCGCGCCTTGGTACCTCCCACGAGGAGGATGTTCAAGTACGCAGCCGAGGAGGCCTCCGCCGGGGAGGCGAACCGGCGAGGCATCGCATGACGACGCGCGAGGAGCGTCTGGGGCGAGCGACGGTCGGATGCAGCGCATCTGCCGGTCGAAGCCGGACCGCCGCGTACATCGCGAACGGATGCGGCGAGAGCGAGCCACGGCGGGCTCAGTCCCTACCCGCGCCACGAACGCGAGGCCGCGTCATGACGGATCGCCGATCGCCGTCGCCGAATCAAATCGCGCTCGTGAGGCACAGTCATGCCGTGACCGCCACGCCCCTCGGCCGCAATGCCGATTTCGTCAGGCTTTGGACGGGATTCACGATCGCGCGGATCGGCAGCCAGGTCACCGTGCTCGCGCTGCCGCTGACCGCGGTGCTCCTCCTCGGCGCCGGGGCCACGGAGACCGGCCTCCTCGTCGCGGCGCAGATGGCACCGTCCCTTGTCGCCGGGTTGTTCATCGGCGTCTGGGTCGACCGGCTTCCACGCCGGCCGATCCTGATCGCCTCGGATGTCGGCAGCGCGCTGGTCGTCGGATCGATCCCTCTTGCAGCGGCTCTCGGGATGCTGTCGCTGGTCCAGCTCTACGTCGTGTCGTTCCTCGCGGGCGCTTTCGCGGTGTCCACCGATCTTGCCCGTGGCGCGTTCATCCCGGCGCTGGTCGGCCGTGCGCACCTGGTGTCCGCGAACAGCCGGCTGCAGGCTTCGAGCGCCGTGGCCCAGGTCGCGGGCCCCTCGCTCGGCGGAGTCCTCGTGCAGGCGCTGTCAGCGCCGATCGCGATGCTCGTCGATGCGGCGACATTCCTGGCGTCGGCCGTCTTCATCGCGACGATTCGTGGCCGCGAAACGGTGCGATCCCGGGACGACTCCCGCGGCGTCTGGCGCGAGATCACGGAAGGACTGCGATGGGTGCGCCGGGAGCCGATCGTCTTCCGATGCATCACGGCGATCGCGCTGGCGAACATCGAGTGGTTCGCGGTGCAGGCGGTGCTCGTGGTGTACGCCACCCGCGAACTGCGACTGTCGCCGACGCTGCTGGGGATCTCGCTCGCCGTGATCGGTCCGCTCAGCCTGGTCGGAGCCGGCCTCGCGGGCCCGCTCGCGAGCCGCTGGGGCCTCGGACCGGTGATGATCGCGGCGCTGCTGCTCGAGACCGTAAGCCGGCTGCTCCTCCCTTTCGCGAGCGGGACGCCGGTGCAGGCGGCTGCCATGCTCGCCGCATCGCAGGCGCTCCTCGGCCTCACCGTCCCGCTGTGGACGGTCAGCTCGGCGACGCTGGTGCAGGCGCTCACTCCAGGCCACCTCCTCGGGCGGGTCAGTGCGGCCACGCGGTTCGTCGCCTTCGGGGTCGCACCTCCCGCGGCGTTCGCCGCAGGCATCGTGGGCGACCTCATCGGACTGCGGCCGACGCTCCTCGCGTCGGCGCTCATCGCGGCGGTCGCATTCGCCTATCTGCTCCTGTCACCTGTCCGGCAGTACCAGCACCCGACCGCCGAGCCCGAGCCGGCGTAGGCACTCCTGCGCGTTGGCGGGCTCGCCCGGGCGCCGGTCCTGGTCACCGAGCCGTTCTCACGCAGGATCGCGAGGGCCGGGACCTCGCCGACGGCGTTCACTGCGGCGGAAGCCCCCGTGCTGCGGCGCGATCAGAATGGGTACTGAGGCAGGCCGCTCCGCGCGGTGACCCACTGCGTCGTCGTGAACGCGTCGATGTTCGCCCGCGCCCCTCCGAGGCGTGCGCCCGGACCGGAGTCCTTGACGCCGCCGAATGGATTCACGACGTCGTCCATCACCGTCTGGTCGTTGATGTGCACGATCCCGCTCGGGATCTCGTCCGCGAGCGCGAGGCCGCGCATGACATCCGATGTGAGGATGCCCAGAGAGAGCCCATAGGGCGTGTCGGACGCCAAGCGCAGCGCGTCTTCGACCGTGTCGAACGGAACGACCGGCGCCACCGGGCCGAAGATCTCTTCGGTGTAGGCGGGTGAGTCCGTCGGAACGTCGGCCAGCACGGTCGGCCGGTAGAACAGGTCGTTGTAGGTGCCGCCTGCCGCCAGACGCGCGCCGGCGTCGATCGCCGAGGTGACCAACGCGTGGATCCGATCGCGCTGGACGCGGTCGATGATCGGCCCGAGCGCGACCTGCTCCGTCGCCGGGTCACCGACTGGCAGCCGCTCCGCGTGCTCGGCGAGCTTGGCCACGTATCGATCGGCGATCCCCCGCTGCACGAGATGCCGTCCCGTCGCCATGCAGATCTGTCCCTGGTGAAGATACGAGCCCCACGCCGCCAGCGAGACCGCCTTCTCGACATCGACGTCGTCGAGCACGATGAGCGCTGAGTTCCCGCCGAGCTCGAGGTGGATGCGCTTGAGCGATCGCGCCGCGATCGCGGCGACGAGGCGGCCTGCGCGCGTGGGGCCGGTGAAGGAGATCATCGACACGTCCGGCGCCGCGACGAGCGCCTCGCCGACGTCCGCGCCGCCCGGCAGAAGCGCGAGGACGCCCGGCGGCAGTCCCGCCTCCTCGAAGATCCGGAGGAGTGAGACGCCGCCGCACACCGCCGTTCGCTTATCCGGCTTGAGGAGCACGGCGTTCCCGAGAGCGAGCGCCGGGGCGACGGCCCTGATCGACAGTACCAGCGGGAAGTTGAACGGCGAGATGACGCCGACGACGCCGACCGGAAGGCGCCGGGACATGCTGAGCCGCTCGCCAGGCGTCTGCAGCAGTTCGCCGTACGGGAGCGAGACGATGCCGGCCGCCTCATAGCACGCCTGGGCGGCGAAATCCGTCTCGACCGCCGCCTTCGCCCGGATCGATCCCGCCTCGCGGACGAGCCAGTCCTGCACCTCGACCGCGTGATGCGACCAGAGGTCGCCGGCCCGGCGCAGCACGGCCGCGCGCTCGACATACGAGGTCTTCGCCCATGCCCGTTGCGCCTCGCGCGCGCGTGCGGCAGCGCGCTCCACGTCGCTCGCGGCCGCGCCGCCGAGCACCCCGAGAGCGTCGCCGGTCGCCGGCGCGGTCACGCCGATGTGCGAGCCCTGACCGCTCGTCCAGCCGTCGATGAAGATGCGTTCCGTCCATGCAGCCGGATCGAGCAGTCGCTCCGTCCTGGCGATCCCTGTTCCCACATCACACCTCCCGGTCGCGCCCGGGGCGACCGCGCATCGAAGGTCCGTCCGCGACCGCCGTTCACGGTCCCATCGCGATCGTCCGGGGCGGTGGGCAACCGCGGGCTCGAACCGCGGACCTTCTCCTTGTAAGCAGGACAGGACGCTGCGCTGTGCTTCCGTGCTCACGGTAGCACCGAAATAGTGTCCAGTTAGACGCTGCATTTAGATGCTCAGGAGGCGGGCGCGATCCCCGGGACCACTTCCAGTGGATGCAACTCCCTCGGGGCTACGATGCGCATGCCTCGAAGCGCACAGCGCCGGGAGCACGGACGACGGGGAGAAGACAGGATGGGCGCGCTTGACACCGTCAAGGCACTCGACAAGGAGATCAGCGGCGGCGACGTGACGAAGATCGCGGGCTACTTGGCGGACGACTTCAAGTTCGTGGGCGTGGCTCCGGTGCCGCTTTACCGCGATCACGCGGTCGAGATGTGGACCGCCATCCGCACGGCGATGCCGGACTTCAACCAAAACATGTCCAACCACCGGGAGGCGAACGCGATGGTCTACGCCACGGTCGAGGTGAGCGGCACCCATTCGGGTCCGTTGCAGGTGCCCGGCAGCCCGACGCTCCCGCCGACCGGACGGCGCTTCCGCAACCCGGTCGAGCGGATCGCGATCACCGTGCGCAACGGCAAGGTCGCCGAGTTGGCGGTGGAGCAGGTGCCCGGCGGAGGAATCAGCGGGATCCTCGGCCAACTCTCCTAATAGGTTCGAGCGGCTCGCCTTCACGCTGCGTATCGAACGATGACCGAGGAGACCGAGTGATGACCGAGCACGCGGAACCGCACAAAAGCGACCACGATCTACAGCTGCTCGCATCGTTCGCCCGCAAGCAGCCATGGGAGTGGACCACCGAGGAGATGGGAATCGCGTGGGAGCTGCTCCTCCCCGTGGTCGAGGACGAAGAGTACGGGGAGTTCCTGATTGCGACCGAGCCGCTCCCCAAGCTTCGGGCTGCTCTGGGGATGGACTGGCGCCTCGCGATATACGAGATCGTCCACGAGGAAGGTCGTCGGAATCCCCAGTTATATGCCCTGTCGAAGCGGCCTGGGGAGACCTGGCGAAGGAAGCTGATCATGGCACTCGGCGAGTTCGGAGTGGTCAGCTAGAAGCGAAGTAAAGGGGCCGCGGACAGTCAGGAGGAGCAAGACTGTCCGCGGCCCGATCTTCGGCGCGAAGGAGATGGCGCCGAACGGGGATTGACTAAGACCGTCAGCTCGAGCGCGTGCGCTGGTCGCTCGTCATCCTGCGGTGCGCGCCGGTGAGCGTCGACGTGCGCGGGCGCGTGCCAGGAGCGGGCGGCGTCGGCCTGCTCGGCATCGGCGGCGCGGTCGTGGGCTTCGCGGGCTTCGATGTGTTCGCCATCGTGCGTCCCTCCCTTACCACTCGGTGGGGTGCGCGTTGCGCCATGTCTGCATGCGCGCGCCGCGGATCTGCTGCTGCCGGTTGCGCCGCACGAACGCTTGCAATGCGGCGGCGTCGGCCTGCAGGTACGCCTCGTGCGCGGCGGGGAGCGCGGCGGCGGCGCGTTCCTCGTCTCGGCTCGGGCCGGTGCCCCATTCGCGGCGGCCCTGGGCCCTTGTGAGCACGGCCTCGGCGGCGAAGAGCGCCTCCCTGGCGGCCTTCACGTTGCCCTCGGCGGCCTCGGCCGCGTCATCCGCGGCGATGTCCGCCTCGGTCCTCGGGCAGGCCACGTCGGCGGGGGACGGGTCCGAGGCGGTGCGCGTCCCGCGCCCGATGTAGAGCAGCGGCCCGCCGAAATACTTCACGACCTCATCGGGCGAGTAGGGCGCTCCCGGGATGAACAGCCCGCAGTCCTGGCACGTCGTGCGGATGCGGTTCTTGTGTTCGCGCTGGCACGCCGGCGCGCTCGCGTCCGCGCGCGGGGGTGCGCTCACTGATTTGTTCTGCGCGATCTTCAACACTTCGCTGTCTCCCTATCGCTGGTAGTACGCGGCGGACATCCGATGCCCGTACTCGCGCGCTTCGCGCTCCTGTGTCCGGCGGTCATCGTCCGCGCGGGCGCAGTGCCAGACCTCGTGGTGCGCCGTCTTCACGACATCGTCGGCATCGACGTTCAGCCAGACCTCGCCGCCCATGAACATGCCGTTGACGGGGCGGTTCTTGAAGAGCGGCGTCTCGCCCGGTCCGGCCTCGGCGAACCAGCGCACCGGCGGCCGTGGATGCCACAGGTCGACCGCGGCGTGCAGCACGGCGCCCTCGCCCTTGATCCTCAAGTAGTCCGGCACCTCGCGCGCGGGCACCTCGACGTAGCCGGGGCCGTTCTCATCGAGCGCGATCTCGGCGAGCATGTCGTCCAGGTCGCGCTTCATCTCGGTGAGCTGGAACCGCTGGAAGTCGTCGTACAGGCGCTGCAGCTCGCGCTGCTCCGCGCTGAACGCATCGACACGCGGCGCGGCGGCGCGCTTGACGTACTCGGTGCGCGTCCCGATGCCGGCGCCGCGGAGGACCGGCGAGACCTCGTGGACGTCGAGCTTCAGCAGACCGCGGCGCGCGGTCGGGTACGGCTGCAGGCGCGGGTCGATCGGGGTGATGCCCTCGGTGACATCGAAGGCGTAGCTCCACTCCTGCAACGGGCCGAGGTGCTTGACGGTCCGGTACGTGTCGCCGCCGTTGCTGGTCTCGAGGATGAAGCGCCCGTCGAGCCACGCGGTCGAGTCGTCCGCGCCGATCACGCCCTTCCCGACTGGGAGCGCGGCGGTACCGCCCCGCCAACTGCCATGCCCGTAGGCCGAGACGATGATGTTCTTGCCGATCGGGAACGCGCCGCTGAAGGCGACGTCGCCATCGCGGTCGACGACGCCGAGCGTGGCGATCGTCGCGCGGAAGGTTCCCGGCGCGTCGGCCTTCAGCTCGAGGGGGCCGATGACCTTCTGCATCAGCGGTCCTGCTCGGGTTTGGCTTCGATGATGAGCCCGCGCCGCTGGAGCTCCTGCTCGAGGATCCACTCGGCCTCGTGGCGCACGTCGCGGCGTTCCTTCAGCGCGAGATCGCGCAGCGCGGACTCGGCGCGGTCGCTCAGCTTCACATTCATGCGTTCAACGATGACCGGGGAGCGCGCGCAATGTGGCGATCTGATGGCTAACTAATCGGTGTGGGGCGCGCTCAGGCGGATTGAGGCGCGTATCGGCGAGGTGCTGGGGCCGGCGGTGAAAGGCCAACGGACGGACCTGCGCTCACCTTCCGTCACGACGGAAGGTCTGGACCGCCACGAGCGCTCCGACTTCCGCCAGATCGCCTACCTGGTCCATCGGGGTGTGCTGCGCTACGACGACGACACCGAGTAAAGCGGCAACGTTTGCCGCTTTGCCGTGCGCGGGATGCCGTAGCGGCGCCGGTAGTCCCTGAGCGTCTGCCGGCAGATACCGATCTGCTCGGCGATGTCGGCCTCGGCGTGCCATCCGCGGCGGCGGTGTCCGAGCCTCTCGTGCGCGGTCTCGAGCGCGGCGACGAACTGCTCGCGGGTGAAGGCGTAGCTGCCGGGTGAACGTCCGGCCATGGGTCAGTCCGGCCCCGGTACAGATGCGCGCATTTCGTCGCGGTGACGCTGGGCGACCTCGAGCGCGATCCGCTCGGCATCGCCGAGGAGGCCGTGGCGCTCGAGCCACTGTTCGTTCGTCTCGCCGTTCTGGAACGCCCCGATGGTCACGGCCTCGACGGCCCAGTAGCCGGCGGGGCGCCATCCCGGCGTGATCCGGCTCAGGAGATCGTCGCGGTTCTGGTACCAGGCGGCGCGCTTGACGAGCGGGGAATCCCAGACCGACGCGCGGGCGCCGCGGCCGAAGACGAGCTCGCCGAACTGCTCCGGTGTCAACTCGTCGCGTCGGCCGGGCGCTGCGCGCTTCTTGCGCGGCATCAGTACCGCCCCGGCGTGCGGCTCGGGGACTTCGGCGGCTCGACGTCCAGGTCCAGCTCGCGCAGCAGTCGCGCGAAGGCGATCCTCGAGGACGTCTCGACCAGCACGGCGGGATGCACCCTCGGTTCGCCATCGCGGTTCACGAAGAAGGCGCCGTCCTTCAGGACGCGCTCGCGCGCCTCAACACCCCGGTCGAATGCCTCGCAGCAGAGGGTTAGCAGCCGGTAATGGTGCGCATCGAGCGTGTACGTGGCGGCTACGGAGCTCCACCAGGCGCGCGACGATGCCGACAGGTGTCGCGGAGGGCGCATGTTCACTACCTTTTCTCGATTCCGGCGGTCACTTAGTGACCCCCACAGGACTCGGGTACGCGAGCGCGTGTGTAAAACGGGAGCATGTCGGTGGGGACGATCGCGGGAAGACGGTGATGCCCTCCCCTACGTCACGGTGCCCCTGTGACGCGCCACGACGGCCACTGTGGCATCCGGTCACGTCAGCACAGTCCGCGCATGCCGGCGGCTGACCTTGCTGTCTTGACGTTGTGGTCGCGGCGGCACAGCGACTGAAGCTGCGCATCGCTGCCGCCCTGCGACCTCGACACGATGTGGTCGACCACCGTCGCGCGACCACCACATGCGGCGCAGCGGGGCTCGCGCTGTAGCTGAACTGCTCGCATCGCCCGCCAGGTAGCGGAGTCGTAGAAGCGCTGGTCGTGCGGTCGGACGTGGATGGTGCAGCCCAGGCGCGGGCATCGCGGATCCGGGCAGGGGAGCTTGGCCTTGTAGGGACTCACTCGGCCATCCATCCGCGCTTCGGGACGAATCGGAGCGCGATGACGGAGGCCCGGCGACCATCGCGTGATACCGCGTCGACCACGACTCGCTTCGCGTCCACGTCGCAGACGAATCGCAACGTGATCTCGCCGCGGCGTCGACGCGCATCGAGCTCGTCGCGGTGGACGCTGTATGCCGCGGCGGCCTCGGCGAACGTGCCGATGGCCTCCACCAGCGTGCTCGGGTCGAACGATGTCCGGGTGGGTGTCGCCTTCATGACAGCACCGGACGTCTGCGCGGCTTCGGCACGGCCGCGGGGGCGACGTGCTTATCGATCGCGTGGATGCGAGCGCACACGACGTCGCAGAGTCGCGCGTCGCAAACGGTGCAGACGGCGAGGGCCAGCGAGCCGCAGACGCTACAGGCGCCGGACGCTGCTCGCTGGCCCTTCACCATTACTGCGCGAGCTCGCTGACGTGTTGCTCGCGGTCGACGAACACGAACGTGCCCGCAGGCCGGTCGATCCACCGGATGGTGCCCTCGCGCTCTTTCGTGTGCAGCCACTCGTGGATGTGCTCGAACGCGAGGAGCTTCACCTTGACCTCGCGCGGGCTCATACCGAACTCGATCCGTTCTACCTCGCCGCACTTCGCGCACCGGCTGATAAGCGGCGGTTCGCTGGTCGTCCTGCGTGTCATTTCGTCCTACCCTTTCGTTTACTCATCGGTGACGGGCAGCCGCCGGAATGAGCCCCGGCGGCTGCCCACGGCCTAACTCGCGGCCTCGAAGGTCTCGGGGCCACGTGGCGCCAGCGCCGCGAACTCGTCGTCGTACTCGATCTCGACGGTGTGGACCTCGCGCTCGCCGAACTTGGTCTTGCGCCGCTGCAGCCCGGTGTATTCCGCCCAGACGTAGCAGCCCTTCAGCTTTGCCAGTGCGTAGTCGAGCTGGCCGAATCCCCAGACCTCGATCGGGATGCCTCCCTCCCTGGGCAGGAAGGTGTGGACGAGGCAGGTGTCGCCACCTTCGAGCCTCACTTCCTTCGAGCCCTCGTAGATGCCCTCGACCTTGCCCACGTCCTTCAGCGCGATGGTGTTGCCCTCAAATCGCTTTCTCATGTCATCTGTCCTTTGCCGTTTTCATTCGCCGTTGCCGAGGCTCTTCAGGTGCTCCGATAGGCGCCGCCATCCCTTCTTTCGTTTTTGAGCCGCAACACCGCCACGACGCAACGTTTACGGGCCTTTTCTCGTGTTTTTGCCCGCAACGCGGTTGCGGTCTGAAACACACAAATCGTCAATGTTTACGGCCCTTGTGCCGGTGTTGCGGTCTCAAACGGAGATAAGGGGTCCAGGTAACGTCCGAAGGCATCCGCGAAGGACTCGAGGAGGTAGCCCTTCGGCGTCTTCTCGCCGATCCGCACCGTCCGCGGCAGGACGCCGAACGGCCGCAGGAGCGCCGCCAGGCGGTGCGCCCCGATGGCGCGGCCGTGGTCGAAGTCGCCCCACGACGACTGCTCGATGACCGCCAGGTGGCCGATGAGCGTCGCCGTGGCGATGCGGTCACAGGCCTGCTCGGTGAAGATCGCCCGCACATCCGCCAGCAGGCGGATGCCCAGCGCCTCCTCGTCGGGTTGCTCGAGCGTCGCGAGCGTGTGCGCTGCTGCACGTGCACGCACCGGCCACGTACCACCCGCCGCATCGGCGATGGCCAGGAGCGGCTCCCACGAGTCGGCAGCGCGGTCATCGAGCTCGTCGGGGATCTGTGGCCGTGCACCACCCACGTCGAGCCGCAGGGCAGCGAGCTGCTCGCGCAGCGGCGCGGCCTCGGCGGAGGCATCGTGGAGGCGGAAGCGCTCGACGTGCTCGCCCCGGGCGCGGCGCTTCAGGCGGATGGGGATCGAGCGGTCCGCGACGGTCGACGGCGCATTGCCGATGCCGGCGAGCACCTTCGGGCAGAAGATCGAGAAGCGCCTGACCTCCATCTTCGTGCCCATGCCGACAACGCGCGGCACCGTCGTGCCCACGCGATTCCCGGCGTTCAGCATCGCGCGCAGCCCCTCGTACAGGTTCGCGCTCTTGTCCGAGAAGATGGTGTCGAACTCGTCGAGCATGAACGTCGGGGCGCTTGCCTCGATCTCGCGGAACACGACGGCCTCGCTCGGCCTGACGGCGCGCCACGGCCGCGCGACGACCTGCTCGAGCGCGTCGAGCAGGCGCGACTTGCCCGAGCGCAGCACCGCGCTGCTCACGAGGAGGATGGGCGACTGCTCGAACTGGTCGAAGCAGTGGGTGTGCAGCGCCCACAGCGCCGCCACGACGGCCTGCGCCGGCACGGCGAAGTGGACGTAGCGCAGCAGGTACCACTCGATGCGCTCGAGGAGTTCGGCGAGTGGTACGGCGGCGCTGTTAGCCCTTTCGCGGTGCACCTTTTCCCGGTGCACCTCGTGCACCGGGACACCTGACGGCGCATCGGCGGCCGGCCGCGGCGGCGCGTTCCCGAGCCAGGTCAGGGCGCGCTTCACGACGCGCTCGTCGACGATCTCGGCGAGCGTCGTCCAGCCCGTCGCGGGCTCGCCGCGCGCGAGCTTGTCGGCGGTGTCACGCACGGCCTGGACGCGGTCGCGCTCGATCTCGTCGTCGCCCGCCGCCCGCGCGACCGCCACGACGAACTCGAGGACGGATGCCAGCGGCCACTCGGATCGGAGCAGCCCGCCGGCGAGCGCGAGCGCGGCGTCGTGGCGCGCGCCCTGGGGCCAGAACTTCGCCAGCAGCGATGCCGCCGCCAGGCGCCGCGTAGCGGCGAAGAGGTCGTCGGCATCGGCGGCGGCCGGGGCGCCCTGCTCGTCCCAGTCGATCGGCTCGCCGGCAGGGTGCACGGAGCCGGGGAAGATCGTCTGCGCCCCGGTGCTGCGGAGCTCGACGAGCGTCGCGCCCTCGCCGTTGATCGCGTGCCGTAGGCGGCGCGTGCTGTGCGGTGGATTCGTACACGAGTAAAGCCAGTGGCTCGCGCGCCGGCTCGTCCGGCCGAAGCGCGCCGCGGTCCAGGGCAGGAACGTCCGCGCGAGGAGCACGGCCTCGTCGCAGTCCAGGTCGACGTCGACGAGTCCATCGGACGGCGCGCCGAGGAGGACACCGATGTTCTGCGAGTCGTTGAAGGACAGGTCCACCTCGTCAATGCCGATGCGCCAGTGCTGCCACTCCTCACCGACCGGGCGCTTCGACTTCGGCGGTACCGGTATGACGGCCCACTTGCGGCCGATGTACCCGGCGGCGATCCGTGCAGCGGCGGTGCTCATGACTTCCGTACCGCGAGTCGGGCGTCGTGAACGCGATTGACCTCGCTCATGAGCCGCGTACTGCCGCCGTGGTCGGGATGCACCGCGACACTCAGTGCCCGATAGATGCGATCGAGGTGCTCGTCGGGGATGACCGCGAACAAGTCGACGACCCAGCTCGACACGTCCTCGGTGCGGTCGTCAACAGCAGTGCACCAGCGCTCGAGAATCTGCCGCGCCGCACGGTGCAGCGGAGCTGGCACGACCCAGCAGCGCCGCACCGCATCCCACCGGCGCACCGGGAGCGCCTTCAGATCGTCCTTCGCCTCGAACGGCCCGAACACCAAGATGTTGGTGCCGTCGGCCAGGAGCATGCCGCGGGTACGGGTGTGCCTGCGGTAGTAACTCATACCGCGCTGGCGGCTTTACGCTGGTGTCGTTGGGTTGCCGTCATGACCGGCCGCCCCTCTGTCCCCGGTAGGACTCACTTGCCGGGGACTTTTCTTGCTCCGTGCACGCGAACTGCGCAGGGCGAGGCGGGCGAAGTACGCGCGCTTTAACGCGGTCGCTCTGCGCTGCCGCTCGGCATCGCCGAGCTCACCGCGGGGATCCACCGCCGCGGTGAACTTGTCGAGGAATGCCTCGCGTGCCGGCGCCGTTGATTCACGAGCGTCTGTCTGTGCGTGCTTTGAATAGGCCGCCAGACGGGCGCGCATCGAGCGCTGTGTCGGTGTCATCGTCATCGCGCGGACTCGGGCGTGCCCTCTTCGGCACGGGGGGGCTCCGCGGGATCGTCTAGAAGATGACGGTCACGGAGGTAGTCCACGACGATCGCGGCGATCTGGTCTCGTGGGGTGCGGAACTCATCGCGTGCGATCTTTGTGAGCGCTCGCTGCACGCGGATCGGAAGGAGAACCTGCACACCCACAACGTGGCAGGGCACGAGTTCCACGGGCTCCGCATATGTGGGAAATATCTCGTTCGGCTGGCGCTATTCGAGGCCGTAACGCTACCGATACTTCTTGACAGTTTTCCGATCGATGTGCATCTCGGCCGCCAGGGCGAGATCCGACGGCTCGGTGTTTAAGCGGCGGAGCTCGTGCAGCGCCGATGCAACCTGGGCGTGCCAGTCCTCCTTCGTAAGGTAGAAACCTGATCCAATCGACCGGCCCATGACACGGCCGAGCCGTAGCTCTTGCCGGAACTGCGCCGTCTCTATCTGACTGTCTTGCGAGTTATCCAGGTGCGAGTCGAACCGTCGGTCCATCCAGAAGTGGTCGAGGTTTTGGGGCGAGAGGTACAGCCCCGTCGGGTCAAACCTGCGCGCGTGCCCTGTCGCCTGCTCCGGGGTCAGCCCGCGCCGAAGCGCGACCTCGTAGGCGAGGCAGCCGTGCAGGACGTCCGACGCGTGCTCGCGCTCGAGCCGCAGGAAGTCGGGCGCCACCTCTCGCAGCCGGGCGGCGAGAACATCCCAGGCATCGTTAAGTGCCCGCTGATCCTCGCGGTCTGCAGCGAGTACGGCGTCGTCATATGCGGTCTTGAACGCGGGGTCAGCGAGAGCGCGCGCGAAGTACTCCGCGTCGCGCACGGCGCGAGCACGCAGCCGTGCGCGACGGCGCTCCTCCAGGCTCGCGGCCTTGCTGCTCACAGCTTGTCGCCCGGCGCCATGCGCCGGTGCGCGTCGCGTGCGCGCTCGTCGGCGGCGCTGGCGCCGTAGCGCCCGACCATCGTCCGCGAGCGCCATCCCGCCAGGCGCATGAGGTCGCCCTCCTGGCCGCCATCGGCGAGCCAGCGGTGCGCGAAGGTGTGCCGGAGCATGTGCGGGTGCAGCGGGCCGATCCCGGCCTGCTGCGCGCGCGTCGCGATGACCTGGCGGACCCCCGAGTCGGTCATCGTGCCGTTCATCCCGATCCAGAGGTTCGGCTTCGCGGCGAGTCGGTGCGCGGCGCGCACGCGGAGATAGCGGTCGATCGCCTGAGCCGTCTTGCTCCCGAACGGGCAGGTCCGCGGGCGCGCTCCCTTGCCGATGACGAGCGCCACGTCGTGCTCGACGTCCAGGTCCTGGACGCGAAGGTTGGCGAGCTCGGACAGGCGCATCCCCGAGTCGAGGAACAGCCGCACGATCGCGGTGTCGCGCCGGTCGGCGAAGAGCCGCCCCTCGCACGCCTTCAGCAACTTCGCGAGCTCGGCCTCGGTCACGACGGGCGGCGGGGTCTCGGGGACGGACGGCGGCTTCATGTTCGCCATCGGGCTCGCGCGCAGCTCGCCTTCCTCGACGAGCCACTTGAAGAACTGCTGGAGGCTCCGGTATTTCGTGTGCGCCGTCGACGGCTTGAACGTCGCGAGCTGCTCGGCGATGTAGGACTCGACGTGCTCGCGCCGGACGTGCGCGACCCGCGTCGGCATGCCCTTGCGGCGCAGGTACGCGGCGAGCTGCTCGACGGCCTCGATGTACCCGACGACGGTGCGCGGGCTCTTGTTCTGGGCGCGGAGACTGCGCTTGAACGATGCGGCGAGCGCCTCGAGATCGCCCAGCGCCTCGGGAGAGAGCGCCGGGCGCTCCCTCGGGGCGAAGCTGCCGTCGGCCGTGCGGGTGCGCCCGGCCTTGACCTGCTGATCGGGTGCCTGTGCGGTGTCGCGCATCGCGGTGCCTCTTTCCGGAAGCACGTCCGGTTATACGCTCCTCGAGCGTTGTCCTTACCCTCGCGGAGCCGCCTCTGTCCAGTTAGACGCTCTATCTGAGCACGAAACCGGCGTGCGGTGGGCAACCGCGGGCTCGAACCGCGGACCTTCTCCTTGTAAGGGAGACGCTCTAACCAGCTGAGCTAGTTGCCCGGACCGCTCGAGTATGACCGCAGCGCGTCAGTCGACGTGCAGCCAGGGCAGAGGAGGGAGCGGGAACAATCTCACGTTGCGGCCGGCGAGGATGAGCGCGTCGGCGATCCCTTCCAGACGGCCCAGCTGTGACGCAAAGTAGTCGAGGCGCTCGATCCCGCGCTCTTCGAGGACCTGCTGCTCGGTGCCGTGTCTTGCGATCACCTGCCACAGCTCGAAGTAGTCCCGCGAGAGATCGTCCGCGTGAGCGACGAGCTGGAATTCGAAGCGGCAGCGCGCGAGGCGCCGGCTGGAATCCTCGAATGAGGCCAGGCGTCCCAGCGCCGCGAGGAAATCCGCCCGCAGCTTGCCGGCCTCCTCCGTTCCCGGCTTCGCGCGCGATCGCCGATACGACCTGCCTCGCGTCTTCGCCTGCACCGAGAGGTCGCGGTGCCGCGCATCGAGACCCTGGCGGAAGCGTTCGCTTCCGACCGCGGTCGTCGTCCATATCACCGGCGCGCGGGGTGGCATATCGCGACCGATTATCCTGCTCGGTGGGTGCGAAACAAGGTCTATCCGTAGGCCGATGGGCATGAGAAGATGAATGAACGGGGCCTTATCGAAGACCTTCTGTCGTCAGCCAGCACCATCGCGGTCGTGGGTTACTCGCCGCGTCCTGACCGACCGAGCAACTCCGTCTCAGCGTATCTGCGCGCCAACGGATTCCGCATCATTCCGGTGAATCCTCGCCTCTCTCCCGGCATCGTGGACGGCGAGGCCTGCCATGCGCGGCTGGTCGACATCCCGCCCGATGTGCGCATCGACTTCGTCGATGTGTTCCGGCGCGGCGAGTTCCTCGACGACGTCGTGAACGATGCGATCGCCGCAGGTGTTCCGGCGATCTGGTTTCAGCTCGACCTGGGGAACGAGGCGGCGGCGCGGCGCGCGGAGGCAGCGGGCCTGCGCGTCGTGTGGGACCGGTGCGCCCTGGTCGAGCACCGCCGGGTCGCGGCGCGACTCACCGGGCGCTAACGGCCCGCGGCGCGGCTCACCGGGCGCGACTCGCTGCGCCGGTCACCAGCGGCTTCGCGGCGTGAGCGCTCTCTCGCGCGAGACGTCCTTGCCGGCGGCGACACGCTCCCAGAAGGGATCGAGTTCCACGCGCGAGTTCGCCGAGCGTATGACCGCGATGAGCCCGGCGA
This sequence comes from Candidatus Limnocylindria bacterium, assembly GCA_038200085.1. GTDB lineage: Bacteria > Chloroflexota > Limnocylindria > P2-11E > P2-11E > JALYKU01. The sequence goes on from JBBPYG010000113.1 coordinate 15,393, forward strand.
AGTCCCGCATGCGATAGGGCTTGGTGTTCACCTTCACCGTCGAGTCGCGCGCGCGCGCGACGAAATGCGGCGCCGACGTGCCGGAGTGCGCACCGGGATAGCGCTTCGCGTCGATGCGGCGCAGCCCGCCGATCGGGACCCGCTCGACGTGCATGCCGAATTGCGTCCGGTGGACGAGCTCATCGCCTTCGATTCCGAGCCGCGTGAACCACGCGTAGTTGAGCACGACAAGCGCGTTGACCGCGAGGAGGCCGACGCCGATCGCAACCATGGCGGGATCGCCACCGCGCACGCCGAAGACGAGGACCGAAAGGCCGGCCAGCGGGAACAGGGTGTACGAGGGCCACAGCTGCACGATGTCAGGACGGATCGAAGGCATCAGTCAGAAGTCTATGGCGGTACGAGAACGTCACACGGCGGAAATGGCGAGCCGTCGCTCCGTATCCGCGAGCGCATCGCGCAACGGACGGAGGTCCCGTTCGCGCTCGTCCTCATCCATCAGCGGATCCCGGGCCAGCTCCACGTTCAGGCGGTCGCGGTAGAAGTCACGCAGCAGCGTCAGGGATGCTCGGATGCCGAGCGGCACGTACGGGAGCCCGTTCGTTTCGCAGGCGATGCGGTACTCGAGGTCTGCGGGCCGGAAGCACGTGCGGCAAACCAAGGCGGTGACCGTCTCCCCGTGCAACAGCAGCCTGGCGGGATGCGCATCGGCGGTGACGTCCTCGGCGCGGCAGCGGAGGCATCGGGTGAGCCGCACGCCCGGCATTGTTGGCGCTTGGCATAACGTCTGCTGAGCGAGAGGCGATGGCCACCGGCACCACTGACCGCGCTCGCAGCGGCCAGCCAGGCAAGACGGACGACGACGTCGAGATCCTCAGCACCGCCGAGGAGCGGACGCGCGTCGCGCTCCAGGAGCGCAAGGGTTCGCCGAAGGCCGGGTTCCGCCACTGGTTCGGCCAGGCGGCGACGCGGGTGTCCGAGGCCGTCGGCTCGGCATGGGCCTTCCTCGCGGCGCTTGTCGTCCTGGCCGCGTGGGCGGTCAGCGGACCGATCTTCGGCTTCTCGGACACCTGGCAACTCGTCATCAACACGGGCACCACCATCGTGACGTTCCTTATGGTGTTCCTGATCCAGAACACGCAGAACCGCGACTCCAAGGCGACGCAGTTGAAGCTGGACGAGCTCATCCGCGCCGTGTCGGACGCGCGGAACCGCATCATCGGCGCAGAGGAGCAGGACGAAGAAGAGCTGAAGCGCGAGAAGGAGGCGATGGAAGCGCACCGGAACGACCGGACGCGTGCCACCGCCGGCGACCGGAAAGAGAGCGGCCGCTAGCGCTCGACCCTGGCGGGCATGAGGCGCCTGGCGCGCATGGAGACCTTGGGCCAGATATGACCTGACGCACATCCGGACGACACCCCGCGCACCAACGTGCGACACCTCGCGCACATTTGGACGACTTCCCACGACCGTACCGATGTGCGCATATGTGCGTGTGGGAAAGGGCTGGGCGAAGGGGCTCACGGCGTCCACGGACCCGCGCGTCGCCCGCGCCGCGTCGGCGCACCGGGGACGGAGATACGTTCGGCGGACACCTCCCGAGCTCAGGCGGTTCCCGCCTCGCACGCTGCCGTTGGAGTGGTCCCCGAAAATGGCCTACGTGGTCGGGCTCATCGCGACGGACGGATGCCTGATCGACAACGGACGGACGATCTCGTTCACGACGAACGACAGGCAGCTCGCGCAGACCTTCCTATCGTGCCTCGGCCGACCGCTTGCTTATGGGACGAGTCGAACCAGGATCGGCAATCCCGTCTTTCGCGTGCAGATGGGCGACGTCGAGCTGTACCGCTGGCTCCAATCTGTCGGGCTGACTCCTCGGAAAAGTCTGACGCTCGGTCAGATAGCCGTGCCGGACGCTTTGACCTTGCCTCTCGCCCGCGGTCTGTTGGACGGCGACGGCAGCGTGATCAACAAGACGTACCGGTCGGATACCGGCAGGACTAACACCTACTACTGGGAATATCTCCAGACGAGGTTCTACTCCGCGAGCCAACCGCATCTCGCATGGCTGCGGGCGGCTGAAGCTTGTGCTCGATGTCGAAGGCTATCTCGGCACGAGTGCTCCACGTGCAGGGCGGCATCACCTCTGGGTGCTGCGATACGGAAAGCGAGAATCGGTCAGGCTCCTCGGCGCGCTGTATGCCGATCCAACGGCTCCCCGACTGGAACGAAAGGGTCGGATATGGTCCGACTACGTTCAGCGGCACTCGCCCGTCGCGGTAACATAGCCGGAGAGCCCAGGTGGCGAAATTGGCTATACGCGCAAGCTTGAGGGGCTTGTGAGGTACCCATTCCTCGTGCGGGTTCGAGTCCCGCCCTGGGCACCGAAGGATCCTAAAGCTTCGACCTCACCGCTAGGCCGCCGTGACCTGAACGCCCGATCCCGCCAGCACCTCCCCGATGGGCACCGCGCCGAGGCCGCGCGCCCGCGCCGCTTCGCGCCATACATCGCGGGCGGCCGCAGGCACGCCGATCAGCAGTCCTCCTGAGGTCTGCGGGTCGACCATCAGATCTTCCATCGGTCCGTCGAGGCCCTCGAAACTCACCAGCCCTTCGCCGATGAAGTGCGATCGGTTGCGCTCGCTGCCTCCTGGGATCGTCCCCCGCTCTGCCCACTGCAGGGCTGCGGGGAGCAGCGGCACGTCGCCCGCGCGGATGTGGATCGCGACTCCTGACCGCTCGGCCATCTCGTGGGCGTGCCCGACCAGCGAAAAGCCCGTGACGTCGGTCGCGGCCCGGATGCCGGCGGCGATCGCGGCCTGCGCTGCGCCGCGGTTCAGTGCGGTCATGGAAGCGACAGCCGACGCAAGATCCTCCGGCTCGAGTTGACCGCGTTTGTGTGCGGTCGTGAGTATCCCCGTGCCGATCGGCTTCGTCAGCCAGATCTCGTCGCCGGCCCTGAGCTCCGACTTCAGCAGCATGCGGCGAGGATGCACGTGACCGGTCACCGCGAGCCCGAACTTCGGCTCGACGTCGACCAGGGTATGGCCGCCGACGACGACACCGCCGCCTTCGGCGACCTTGTCGACGGCCCCGCGCAGGAGCATCTCCAGCTGTTCGAGGGCGACCGTCTCCGGCCAAGCAGCGATGTTGAGCGCGAAGACGACTTCCCCGCCCATCGCGTAGACGTCCGACATCGCGTTGGCGGCACCGATGGCTCCCGAGGCGTAGGCGTCATCGACGATCGGCGGGAAGAAGTCGAGGGTCGTGACGACGGCAAACTCCGGTGTGACCTGGTACACGGCCGCGTCGTCGCTGACGCCGAGGCCGACGAGCAGCTCCTTCGGGGTGCGCTGATCCATGAGAGGGCGCAGGACCTGCGCCAGTGGGCCGGGGCCCATCTTCGCCCCTCAGCCAGCGCATGAGGAGAGCGAAGTGAGCCGCACGAGCTCGCGCATGTCGGTCACCGACCGAGGATAACCGCCGGTCGCGCGCCGACCGCCCTGCCGGCGGAGTCACGGCAGGAGACGGCGAACAGTTGGCGCGCATCAGGCCTCATGAGCCGCGTAGCGCGCCCCCCCACCTGCTGCACGAGGATCGCCGCAGATTCCCCGAACATGATCGGAGACGCGCCCGATGGACTCGCGACGCGGGCCCGCAGACGGTCGTCGCAGGCTGAAGGCATCATCGAGACGACCGACGCGCGTGCGCGACGGCGCTCCGGCGGAGCAGCGCCGGAGCCCAGCGCGGGCGCGGCGGCGGCCCGGGCATCGATCGCCCGGACGCGCCCCTCGACGCACACGCGCGACTCGGAAGATGAGAGTTGGAGATCCGCCATGCCGGACGCGGGGTTCTCACTGGAGGAGTTCTACGACGCGTACCCGCGAGTGGAGGAAGAATTTCGCGCCGCGCTGGACACGAGTCTCGGGCCGCGCGGACCCGAGATGCTCTACGACATCGTGCGCGACCTTCGCCTGGCGGCCGGGGACCGCTGCGTCGACGTCGGATGCGGTGAGGGAAAACACGCTCTCGCGCTCGCGGAGCGGTTCTCGCTCGACGTCACCGGTGTCGATCCAGTGCCTCGGCACATCGAGCTGGCCAACGAGCGTCTGGCTTCGGCGACGCATGCGCGCCCCGAGCTGGCAGAGCGCGTGCGATTCGAGATCGCCAGCGCGAGCGCCCTCCCGCGCGCGGACGGGACCGCCGAGCTGGTCTGGTGCAGGGACGTCCTCTTGCACGTCGCGGACCTTGACGCTGCCTACGCGGACTTCCGCCGGGTCCTGCGTAGGGGCGGTCGGGCGCTCGTGTACCAGAGCGGCCTGGTCACGGATCGGCTCGAGCCGCGAGAGGCGGAGTGGCTCTGGAAGACGTCGGGCGTGATTCCCACCAGCGCGGATCCGGCGCGCATCGACGACGCGATCGCGGCGGCCGGCCTCCACGTGGACCGCCGCATCGACGTCGGTGCGGAGTGGGGTGAATGGTCAGAGGAACACGCCCGCGAGAGAGATCGTCACCTCGTTGGCGCCGCCC
>JBBPYG010000114.1:0-26289 GCA_038200085.1 Candidatus Limnocylindria bacterium
AGACGAGCCTTTCGAGCGGCTGCGGAGACGTCATGGTGGTGCTCGCGCACTGAGCCCGCGAACGGACCAGGATGTCGCGCTCAGGTCCGGTCGGCAGCGAACGAACGAAGACCGCGCGGTCAGCTCGACCGCGCGGTCTCTTTGATCGCGGGAAGGATCAGCGGTTCGTCGCCAGGGACCTCCGCGACCGAACGACGGCCGCGCCGAGCGCGATGAGAAGCGTCGCGAACAGCCCCGCCAGCGGGGACGTCGCGGCGGTGCTCGTGGAGGGCAGGCCGAACAGCGTCGTGGCCAGCGCCCGCGTATTCGTGTCCGACGCGGGCGTGTTGGGGACGACGAGGGTGTCCACAGCCGAAGAGCCTGGGACAGCGGCCAGAACCGGCACCACGGGTGAGTTCGTCGCGGTCACGACCGGCGCGCCTGGTGTCGGGAGCGCGCGTGCAGCGGTCGCTGCCACCGGAGCCGCAGTGGCAGTGGTCGGTGTCGCGGTGGCTGCGGCGGGCGTCGTCGTGGCCGCGGCGGGCGTCGCGGTTGCGCCGACCGGGGTAGCCGTGGCGGCCGGCGTTGCCGTCGGTGCGGCCGGCGTCGCGGTTGGTGCAGGCGTCGCGGTGGGTGTTGCCGTGGGTGCGGGAGTGGCCGTCGGTGCGGCGGTGGGCGCGGGAGTGGGCGTGGCCACGGCGCACGTTGGGACGTTGATCACGTTCGTGTCGAGCGTGACCGCCCCGGTCCGCGCGAGCAGCCGGCCGTCGACCGTCGCGCCGGTCACGAGGCCGATCGAAATGTCCGCCATGATCGTGCCGGCGAATGCCGTGCCTCCGTCGAGCGTTGCCGAGCTTCCGACCTGCCAGAAGACGTTGCACGGAGAAGCGCCGTTGATGAGGAGCACGCTGCTGCCAACGGCGGTGGTCAGAGTCGTCCCCGTCTTGAAGATGAACACGGAGCTCGGGTCGTTCTGACCGTCCAGCGTCAGGATGCCGGTCATGCCGAACGTGCCGCTCGCTGAGCCGTACACGCCCGCCTGCAAGGTCGTCCCGCCGAGCTCCGTACCAACTTGCGTGACGGGCGTCCGTCCCGCGGCGGCGCCATACGCAGTGTCCAGAGCGGTCTTGGCGCCCTGCGTCACGAGGTCACCCCCGTGGTTCGTGCCGTTGACGATCCCGTTGCCAGTCCCGCCGAATCCGGAGATGGCAGCCGTCGGAAAGGAGCCGATGTCGCCGTTGATGACCGTCGGACCCGTGTTGGTGATCGCCGAACCAGCCAGGACGCCGAACGTTGTCGCCGTGCCAAGACCGACCGTGGTCGGACCTACGGCGTACGCGGCCGGTCCGGTGACAGCCGTGATCGCCAACATCATTCCGATGGCCACTGTGCCGATGGTCGCGTGAGTTTTGGTCATGTCTTTTCCTTATCGCCCGCTCGCCCGCGTGGTATCCCCCACTCGGGTCACATTTCAGTAACGGGGGCGACCGCGCCGCTGGCGTGCCATTGCAGTGCCTCTTTCAAGCGCCTTGCGTGGCGTCATGACGCGCCGGTGAGGTGGCGACGCTTCGCCGCTGGGGGTCCCTACAGTCCCGGTGTGAAGGAACGTCATGCCGCCGCCGACGACTACATCGGCACCGCCCGCCTTGATCTGATCCTCTTCGACCTGCGCACCCTGGATGCACTCCTGTCGGGACACGCCTCATCGATCGACGGCGTGGCGCTGCCCGCCCACTGGGTCGGGCAGTCCGAGCGCGTGCTGCGCCGGCGCCTCGAGCAGGCCTCAGCCGATCCCGAACGCGCGAAGTGGCTGATGCGCGCGATGGTGCTGCGTGAGACTCGGGAGTTCGTCGGTCGGATCGGCTTCCACGGGGAGCCGGGGGTCAACGCTCTCGGCGCCGGGGACGCGGTCGAGCTGGGCTACACCGTCGAGCCTGCATTCCGGCGGCGGGGGTTCGCCGAGGAGGCGATACGCGGCATGCTGGACTGGGCCCGGGCGCGGTCCGTGTCGCGCTTCCTCTTGTCGATAAGCCCCGACAACGCTCCGTCGCTGGCACTGGCCGCGAAGCTCGGGTTTCGGGAGGTCACGCGAGTCATCGACGAGGAGGGCGACGGACCAGAGATCGTCTTCCAGCTCAAAGACGCGTAACGGGCTGGCGAGCGGCGGCCGCGCGCCCCGCCATTATCCGAATCGTGGAACCGGGCGTTGCGCTGTCTTGAGCGAAATGTCTGCGATGTCTTGAGACATCACAACGGCGGGGAGGGCGGGATTCGAACCCGCGAAGCCGGAAACCCGACTTAGAGGTTTAGCAAACCTCCGCACTCGGCCTCTATGCGACCTCCCCCGCAAGGCAGGAGTGTAGGTGCGGACATCGTCACGACGTAGGAGGCGCGGGCGGGGCACGCGGCCCCGCCCTCACGAGCGCTGACTAACGCGGAGGGAGATCCTCGCGCTCGCGGCGCCCCGCCTCGCGCTCGCGGCGCCCCGCCTCGCGCTCGCGGCGCCCCGCCTCGCGCTCGGCGTCCGCCTCGGTTTTCTTCACGTCGCCGATCTTCTGATCGATCTTTCCCTTGACCTGCTCGGCCTTTCCGCTCCATTCGGTGGAACGGTCGCCGGCGACCCTTCCGATCTCTTCCTTGGCCTTGCCCTTCAGCTCTTCACCGATCCCCTTCAGCTTGTCGTCCACCCTGTCACCTCCCGCCGACTCTCGTGCGCCACGACCAAGTATGCCGCCGGCGTCGAGCCCGGGCGATAGCATCGACGACCGGTGGACGATGAGCGCATCCTGGCGATCGATATCGGCGCCGGGACGATGGACACGCTGCTCTACGACCCGCGCGAGCCGATGGAGAACGCCGTGCAGCTCGTCCTTCCGTCCGCCACGGCGATCGCGGGACGACGCATCGCGGCCGCCCGCGACGCGGGACGCGACGTCTTCCTCCACGGCAATCTCATGGGCGGCTATCACACGACGAACGCGGTGTGGCGACACCTCGAGGCTGGACTCGGTGTGTACGCGACCGAGCGCGCCGCCCGCACCGTGCACGACGACCTCGACATGCTGAGACGGCGCGGCGTGCGGGTGGTCGACGCACCACCCAACGGCGCCGTCGCGATCGAGTTCCGGGACATCGACCTCCCGCGGTTGGCCACGGCGCTGGAGCCGTACGACGTCACGCTGCCGCCGACCGTCGCCATCGCGGCGCAGGACCACGGCTTCTCGCCTTCGTACAGCAACCGCCTGTTCCGCTTCGACCACTGGCGCCGTCACCTCGTGCCGGGCACGACGCTCGCTGATCACGTCTGGCGCGAGCCGCCTGCATACATGACCCGCCTCCTAGCGATACAGCAGGACGTCCCCGGCGCGATCGTCGCGGACACGGGACCGGTCGCGGTGCTGGGCGCGTTAGAGGACGAGCGCGTCGCGGCAGAGGCGCGCGCAGGCGCGTGCGTCGTGAACATCGGGAACCAGCACATCCTCGGGCTGCTGGTGCGCGGCGAGGAGCTGCTCGGCGTCATGGAGCACCACACGGAGGCCGTGGACACGGCGAAGGTCGAACGGCTCATCGATCGCCTCGTGAGCGGGAAGATCACGCACGACGAGGTCTTCGAGGACGACGGACACGGCGCCCTGGTCCTCGACGGATACGGCGACCTCGAGCCGTTCTCGTTCGTAGCGGTCACCGGACCCAATCGCCACCTGGCGAAGCCGCTGGGCTGGTACCAGGCCTCGCCGCACGGCGCGATGATGCTGTCGGGCTGTTTCGGGCTCGTCCGCGGGGTGCAGCGCCTACGCGAGCGCGACGCGGCGCCAGTCCCCTGATCCGGACCGGCGCCACGCCTCTGCTTCTTGCTAGCGGTACGAGCTCCCGAACAGCGCCGACTGAGCGAAGTAGACGATGAAGGCGATCGCGACGACCCAGAGCAGCGGGTGGACCTGCGCGGCGCGACCCCGCACCAGCTTGATGAACGCATAGCTCACGAATCCGGCGCCGATCCCGTTGGTGATGGAGTACGTGAACGGCATCAGCGCCATGGTGAGCAGCGCGGGCAGCCCGACGTCGAAGTCCTCGAAGTCGATCTTGGTGACGATGGCGGCCATCAGAAAGCCGACGATGATCAGCGCCGGAGCGGTCGCTTCGCCCGGCACGGCGGTCGCCCAGGGCCAGAGGAACATCGACGCAAGGAACAGCAGGCCGGTCACGACGCTGGCCAGGCCGGTGCGCGCGCCCGACGACACTCCGGCCGCGGACTCGATGTAGGTGGTGTTCGAGGATGCGCTCATGAGCCCACCGAACGCCGCGCCGATCGAGTCGACGAGGAGGATCCGGTTCACCCGGGGCAGTCGACCCCGTTCGTCGAGCCAGCCGGCCTGGCCGCCGATGCCGATGACCGTACCCATCGTGTCGAAGAAGTCCGACAGCATGATGGTGAAGACCGCGAGCACGGTGCTGAGAATCCCGAGGCGCGTGAACGACTCGAAGTTCAGCCCCTGGAACGCCGTCGAGAGGTCGGGAAGGGCGGCGAGCTGCTGAGGGATCTCCGCCTTTCCCGGCGCGGTCGAGACGGTGTATCCCGGGACCAGCGCGTGGAGCACCCCTGCGACGATCGTTGTGCCGACCACCCCGATCAGGAGCGCAGCGGGTACCCCGCGCGCGAACAGGAGCAACGTCAGGATCAAGCCGATCACGGCCGTGAGGATCGGCCCGGTGTTCAGCTTCGATAGCGTGACCGGGTCGCCGGGCGGCCCCTGGATGACGAAGCCCGCGAGGTTCATGCCGATGAACAGGATGAAGAGCCCGATCCCCACACCGATGGCGCGCTTCAGCGCGATCGGAATCGCGTCGAGGATCATCTCGCGCACGCCCGTCAGGACGAGAACGGTGATGACGACCCCCTCCATGAAGATGATCCCCATCGCCGCCTGCCACGGAAGCTTGTTGCCGACGATGAGCTGGAACGCCACCACGGCGTTGAGCCCAAGTCCCGCGGCCATCGCGAATGGCCGGTTGGCATACAGCCCCATGGCGATCGTCATCACGCCGGCGGTGAGCGCGGTCATCGCGACGGTCTGCGGAAAGCCGGGACCGAGGTTCTGGTCCTGGAGGCCCTGCACGCCGACGAAGTTCAAGATGATCGGATTCACGACGAGGATGTACGACATGACGAAGAACGTGGTCAGCCCGCCGACGAGCTCCCTGCTGACCGTGGAACCCTCCTGCGTAATCCTGAAAAGGCGATCGAGCGGACCAGGCTCGACGGGTGGCGGCTGGCGACGGGGTGCTTCTCGCGTGGCGGTGTCAGCGGTCATCCCATTCCTCCCGAACGATCCGCGAGGTGGCACCGTCGATCCCGACCGGCCCACCCGGTCGCGCATTATCGGCCGGCGCCGCGCTCCCCAGGACAGCGCCGAACGAGCCGCCGCACGGACGCTCGTCGCGAGGAGCCCGCGAACAAGCGGGCGCATCAGCAAGCGTTGACAGACGCGCACGCGACGTGCAGCAGGGCGGTGAGGGGAGATAACCCCCATGCCCGCATGCACGGCCGGCGACGCCGCGCGAGGTGATTCCGATATGCGCCTTGTACGTGAACTCTTCCAGAGGAGCGGCAGCGAGCCGGCCGCGCCCGCGAGGCAGAGCGACCCGCGGCTCGGCGCACGCGGAGTGCCGACGGATACTCCCGCGGTGCGATCCGCAGGTACCCCCGAGCGAGCCGCGCTGCCCGCGGACACGCGGCTCCTCGCGGCGGTCCTCGCTGCGGCGACGCGTCACGATGCCGCGTGCGTGGATGCGCGCGATCAGTTGCGGGGGGCGTTCGGACCCGGTGCACCAGCGTCGGACGCGGACCTGGATGCGGCGCTCGATCGATCTCGCCGCGCGATGACGTGCCTTTGCGCGGAACTCGAGCGAACGGCGCGTGACGGTACTCGGCATCTCCTTCCGTTCGCACGTCAGCTCGTGAGCACGCGTGCGATCGAGGCGCTCGATGAAGACGGGCGCATCGCTCTCCTGCGGCCGTTGTTCGACGATGAGCGCGTCGCGGAGCGACGGTCCGATCCGAGTAGCGACGCGGACGCGCGCCCAGATGTGACCGACGCGCGCTCCTCGGACAAGACCGCGACCACGATGACCGACAGGATGGCGATCTCGACGGACCACAACGACGTCGCGATGTCCGACGAGACGGACAGCGGGATGACAGATCCGCGAGCTCTCGTGCAGACGACCCGCGAAGCGGCCGAACGCGCCAGGCAGATCGCACCCGAAACGCTGTTCGACCACCTCCTCGCGCGGCGGGAAGTCATCTCGTATCAGTCCGCGTACGCTGCGCTCCTGGGGCCCGTAGCCGGGTCGTGGCGCAGCCTGATCCACGCGCCTACCGTGCTCTCGGTGGCGCGCGTGACCGCTCCCCGGAGCATCGCTGGGCTGGAAATGCGGCTGGAGGGATTGGTCGTGAACAAGAAGAGCGCCCGCCCAGGTCAGCGGCATTTCAGGCAGCCCGGGCTGTACTCGGAGGAAGACTGGGTCGAGCGGTTCGGCGTCTGGGAACTTTGTCAGCACAGCCCGGCCCAGATCCAGGGAACCGATGACGACGCGGTCCCCGAGGCCGCGAGCGCCGGCGGCACCGCCGTATAGCGCGGGTGCTGCGTCGCTGGGGTCCCGCACTCGTCATCGCGGTGGCGCTGGCCACGGCCGGCTGCGCGCCTTTGCAAACGCCCGTCGGGGCGGGCACGACGAGCGGGGCCAGTACATCGAGCGGTGTCCCTGCCGCGAGTGGCGTGAGCCGCGCGAGCGGATCGCCGGCGGCCAGCGCGACACCGGCGGCGGCGGTGTCGGGCGCCACGTCCACGCCGTATCCGGCGGCGACACCGGTCGGCTTCGTCCTTCCAACGACTTGTTCGTACATCGGTGCGCCGATCGCGGGCGCGGAGTCGCGAACCTGGTATGTGTACTGCCACGCTGCGTCGGTCGCCGACGGGAACGGGCCGCTCGTCGCCGCCTTCACACAGCAGGGGTGGACCGCATGCGGCACTGGTCCCCTGCGCGCCCTCTGGACGAAGGGAAGCACCGTCCTCACGGTCACGAACTCTCCAGGAGGAGACACGGTGGTCTCCGAGTCGGCCCGCGCTCCGGGCCAGTGCCCGTAAGCCGCGCGGCTGGACGCGTCGAGCGTCGCGACCGCGCGGCTTGGTTTCCCCGGTCAAACGCGCAAGGTCACCTGGCGGCGAGACCGCCCGCGCCGCCGTCAGCGACGGCGACGCTGACCGGCATGACGCCGCCGGACGGGCGCGCCGACGAGCGTGAGTCCGCGGTGGCTCACCGCGTAGACGGCGACGTCGTTGCTGCCCGCGTCGACGACGAAGAGCCAACGGCCGTCCTCGCTGAGCGTGACGGCACCCTGTGAACCGAGCCGGTGCCGGTCCCGAGGTCGCCAGTCGGGTACGACCCCGCAGGGGTGAGCGAGCCGTCGGAGGCCCGATCGAAGGCGAGGACGGCGTTCCCCGCTGCCGCGTTCGTCTGGGTGTACACGGCACCGACCGGATCGCTCGCGGCGAACGCGGGGCTGGCGGCTGTCGCGGCCGTGGCGAGGCTGATGATCGCGATGAAGCGAAGGACGCGCGTGACCATGCGCCGCATGTGCTGGACCTCCTGCTCGGATATCCCCAGAGTCAGCAGACTGCGGTGCGTGCGCGACTGCGCGAAGACGCGGTGTTATGCGGAGGTCATGCCGGAACACGGAACCAAAAGCGAGTGAGCCCATCGGCGGATTCCACGCCGACGCGCCCGCCGCTCAGCTCCACGAGTTGCTTCACGATCGCGAGCCCGATCCCCGCCCCGCCGCGCGCGCGGTCGCGGGACTTTTCGACACGGTAGAAGCGCTCGAAGACGTGCGGCAGATCGCGGGGCGGGATGCCGCTACCCGAGTTGGTGATCGAAACGACGACCTCGGCCACGTCCTGCTCGGCCGCGATCGTCACCCGCCCGCCGGGCGGCGTGTACCGCTCCGCGTTCTGGAGCAGGTTCGCGAGCACCTGGGAGAGGTGGTCGGAGTTCGCGCGCGCGGTGAGCCCGGCCGAGATGCGCATGGAAAGCTCGATGCGGCGGCGCTCGAAGACCGGCAGGGCAAGCTCGACCGCGGTCTCGATCGCCTGGCGCAGGTCGACGGCGGCGAGCGGCACATCGTGGTCGCGATCGCCCACGGCGAGGTCGTCGAGCGACCTCGCGAGGCGCACTAGGCGGTCGACCTCCTCGCGCAGCGACGCGAACGTGTCCTGCGTCGGAGCGGCGACGCCGTCGCGAAGGGCCTCGAGGTAGCCGAGGAGATTGGTGAGCGGCGTGCGCAGCTCGTGCGCGGCGTTGGCGATGAATTCGGCTCGCATGCGCTCCTGCTCCTCCAACCGCTCGGCCATCTGGTTGAAGGAGGCCGCGAGAGACGCGATCTCGCTCGGGCCCTCGGACTCCACGCGGACGTCGCGTTCGCCGAGCGCGAGACGGCGCGCGGCGGCGCTTATGCGGCTCAGCGGCGCACTGAGCCACCGCGCGAGCAGGACAGCCAGGACGACGCTCCCGACGGCGCCCGCGGCGGCCGCGAACGCGAAGGAAACGGCGACCGTCTGATCGAACATCTGCCGGGCGTCGGCGACGCTGGTGCCGTGCTCCACCATCAACTGCTGGAACGCCGCGGAGGCGGGCCCAAGCACGCCGACGGCGATCACCGCGACCGCTGCGGCGGTGACGAGGACGGACGCGAGCGCGATGCGGACCGCCATGGTGGTCACTTCGCGTCAGTCACCGCGCGATAACCGGCGCCCCGCACCGTCGCCACATACCGCGGCCGGTCGGGATCGTCACCGAGCTTCTCCCGAAGGCGTCCGACGTATACATCGACAGTGCGGTCGAGCGTCTCGCCAACGTCGTGACCGTAGAGAGCGTCGAGCAGCGCGTCGCGCGACAGGACCCGTCCATCAGCCTCCACGAGCGACACGAGGAGACGGAGCTCCGCGGCGGTGAGCGCGATCGCGTCCGCACCGCGCCTCACCGCGTGCCGGTCGCGGTCGATCTCGATATCGCCGAGCCGCAGCGTCCCCCGCACGCGCGGCGGGCCAGAACGCCGGAGGATGGCCTTCACGCGGACCACGAGCTCCGCAGGTGAGAACGGCTTGGGGATGTAGTCGTCGGCGCCCTCGCTGAGCCCCAGGATGCGGTCGGCGACGCCTCCGCGCGCCGAGAGCATGAGGATCGGTACGTCGGAGTCCTCGCGGACCCGCCGGGCGACCGTCATGCCGTCGATCTCCGGCAGCATGAGGTCGAGGACGATCAGGCGGGGAGCGCGCTCCCGGATGGCGGCCAGCGCCGCGCGACCGTCCCCCACCGTGGTGACCGGGAGGCCTTCCCGCTCGAGATAGGCCCGCACCAGTTGCACGATCTTGGGATCGTCGTCGACCACGAGAATGGGCCCCTCCTCCACTCCCATCGCCCTCAACTCCACAGGCCGAGTGTCGACCCCGATCGTGACGGTGGCACGACAGAGGGGAGTGTCACCCAGGGAAACGCCGGCACCCGATGGCGCTAGCCGTCGGACCCCTGCGCTTTTCCCTTAGCCGCGCGCTGCTGCCAGCGCTGCCAACGTCCGTCCGTGCCCGGACGCACGCGGCTCGGCTTCACGAGAACGCGGTCGTCGATGACCGGCGGCTTTAGCTTGAGCGTCGGAAAGAGCGGCAGGAGGCTTTTCTTGCGCGACCACATGTCGGCGGTCAGGTCGCCGACGCGTGCGATGCGCTCGCGCATCGTTTCGAGGGTGAACGCCCCCGCATCGACATCTGCGACCTCCTCCCAGCGCAGCGGAGCCGACGCGCGGGCGTCGGCCATCGGGCGGATCGAATACGCCGAGGCGATGGTGCGGTCGAAGGCGTTCTGGCCGTAGTCGACGAAGACGCCGGTGCGGTCCTTCACCACCCACGTCGTCGTCGCGATCTTCGGGACGCGTCTCGCGACCTCGACCGCCACGGCCTTGGCGAAACGGCGCACCTCAGGGAACGGAAGGTCGGGCTCGATCGGAGTGAGGATGTGGATCCCGCTGACACCGGACGTCTTCGGGAAGCTCGGCAGTTCGAGTTCATCAAGGACGTCCTTGACGATCATCGCGATCTCGCGCACGTGCTCCCAGGGATTGCCCTCGCTGGGATCGAGGTCAGTGAGCATATAGTCGGGCCTAGCGATGTCGCTGACGCGCGAGTGCCAGGTGTGCATCTCGATGCAACCGAGGTTCGCGATCCATGCCAGACCGGCCGGTTCGCGCACGACCGGAAAGTCGGCTTCGTTCCCGCTTGGGTATTTGATGTGCACCGTCTCGAGCCAATCCGGATGCGGGACAGGCACGCGCTTCTGGTAGAAGAAGTCGCCGTCCACGCCGTTCGGATGCCGCTTCATCTGCATCGGACGGCGCTCGACGTGGTTGAGGATGTATGGGGCGACGTCCACGTAATAGCGGATGAGGTCGCCCTTGGTCAGACCTCGGGCCGGAAAGAACGGCTTCTCGGGGTTCGTGACGTTGACTTCGCGCTCGCCGACGAGCATCACGTCATCGTAGGCCGCTCGAACTCGGTCCACTGGTGGGTGGAGGTCGTGCTCGTCCGCGTGCGTAGACTGACGTCCGATGGCGCGGATCAGCTACGTCGACCCGAGCGACCTCGCGGACGGCGAACTCGTCGCCGACCTCGACCGGGCACGACGTTACGGGACGCCGCGGCCCGAGACGCAGTCGATCCGCTCGCACGTGCCGGCCGTCGCCAAGGCATTCTCGCGGGCGTGGGACGGGATCTTCCGCGAGGGCATCGTCGAGCACGAGCTCAAGGAGCTTTGCCGCGTCTACGTCTCAAAGACCATCGAGTGCGATTACTGAGGGTCCCAACGGTCTCTCCGGGCCGGAGAGCATGGCCTGGTCGAGGATGACTACTCCGACCTCCTGAACTTCGAGCGCTCCGACCGTTACACCGAACGGCAGAAGGCGGCACTGCTGTACACGAGCATGCTCGTGTGGGACCCGGAGGGCGCGAACGACACGGTCTGGTCCCGACTCCGGGAGCATTTCAGCGACGAGCAGATCATCGAGCTTGGCGCGTTCGTGTCCCTGACCTTCGGGCAACAGCGTGTCATCAAGACGTGGGGCGTGGGCCACAACGAGCTCCCCGCTGAAGTGGGCGCGGGTCTCGCCCCGCGGGCCACATGATCCCCCGCTTCACCGGTTCGGCGGAGGAGATCCGCGCCCGGGTGCCCGCGGTCATGGAGGCGTACGTCCGCACCCGCGACACCGTGCTCCGCTCCGGCGTCGCGGAGCAGCGGCTGAAGGAGCGTTGTTTCGCGTACCTTGCCACCGGCGAGGACGCGCTTGAGCTTGGGGGTCTCGACGACCGCGAGCGCGCAGCGCTCGAATGGGCCGCGGCGATCGCGTGGGACTCCGACCGTGCCGACGACGAGCTCTGGTCGCGCCTCCACGCGCTGTTCAGCGAGCCCGAACTCGTCGACCTCGGCTGCGCGATCGGCTTCGAGCTCGGCTACCAGCACTGGCGTCGGACGATCGGCCTGCCCGCGCGCGACTAGCCGGCGAGCCGCTCCTTCATCCAGTCGGCCATCGCCGGCCGGTACTTGTAGGTGATGTTGTTGCAGACGTGGTTGCCATCGGGGTATATGAGCAAGGTCGCGTGCTTCGCCTCACGGGCGATGCGCTCAGCCTGCTCGGGAGGGAAGAGCCGGTCCTTCGCCCCGTGGACGATCAGCACGGGGCAATCGACCTTGTCGATCACGCCGCGGAGCGACAGCTGTTTCGACTTCTCGAAGGCTTCTGCCTCGTCGCGCGAGTGCGTGTAATAGACGTAGCCGCCTTTGGTCAGCGGGTTCAGTGCGGGCCAGCATTCCGCGAGATCGTACGGACCGGCGAGCGCGATGAGCGCGCGCAATCGCTTCTCCTTCGCCGCGGCGAACGGCCCGTAGATGCCGCCCATGCTGATCCCCATCAGGCCGACGCGCGATGGATCAAGGCCCTCGCGCGCCTCGAGACCGTCAAGGATCGCGGTCACCACTCCGGACCAGTCCGCGCGGATCGGAAACCGGCGCTCGCTCTCGCCTTGCCCCGGCCCGTCAACGGACAGTGTCGCCATGCCTCGCTTGAGGAAGCCGTCCTCCATGGCGAAGAGCTCTTCCTTCACCGAGTCGAGGCCCGGCACCATCAGTACGACCGGTGGACGGGTGATGCCGCGGGGGCGGCGGAGTATCCCCGGTATGACAGCTCCCTCGAACGGCAGCTCCAGACGCTCGCCCGGCGGATCGAGTCCTGGAAGCGCCCTTCCGTAGGCCTTCACGGTCCTGCGCGCCAACTCCTCGTGTACCGCGCGATCCTCGAACCACAGGAACTTGCCCAGGTGGTAGGACCAGGCCGCGCGTTGGTACGCCTCCGTCGCGGTCACCAGGCGGCGCTCGCTGGCGGCGGTCTCGGCGAGCGCGTGGTGCATGTCCCCAACGTCGCGCCAGGCGGGCGCCCAAGCCCGCCAGTCCGCCAGCGCGGCGAGGACCCGTTCGAAGTCATTCACATCGATGCCGTTCGCGACGAAGCGAGGCTTCCAATGCGCTGCCGCGAGCTGGGCGCGGTCCTGCGTCCCTACCGCCATCAGCGCCCCGCCGGGGTCCTGATCTTCTCGTATTCGCGCTGCCACGTGTCCAGTCCCCGTCGCTCGTAGTGGTATTCGAACGCGTCAGCCTGTGGCTCGGTGAGCTCGCCGTACAGCTCGGGCCGGCGGTCGTGGGATTGGCCCGGCCGGCACGACAACACGGCGCTGTCGAAGTGCGGTGGCGACAGCATCTCGTCGTCGTAGAAATGCGTGCGAAGGAGGCGCAGCCGCTCTAGGTCGAGCTCGGCACACGCCATGCCCGGTCCGTCGATGGTGGCGAGCATCCGCTCGGGCGACGCGATGCACGTCCGTCCCGGGCCGCCGCCGAACAGGTTCTGGTCCACCACGACGTAGAGGAGGTTCTCAGCGGCCCTGGCTCGCGCGACGGCGCGCCACGTTTCCTGCAGCTGGGTGCGGGTCGGCGAATGCACCCCGCCGCCCGGCGCGACGATGATGTCGGCGCCGCGCAGCATCAGGATCCGCGAGAGCTCGGGCACGAACAGCTCGCTGCAGATGAGCAGTCCGATCCGTCCGAACGGAGCGTCCACGGTCATCAGCTCGTCGCCCGGCAGCACGTGGTGCCGGCCGCCCATGAGATACGCGTTGAAGATCGGGTGGTTGGGCTGCACGCGGCGGTACGTCGCGCGGAAATCGCCGGCGTCGTCGATGAGCTTGTGCGTGATGTGAAACGTGTCGGGCAGCTCCCCGGGCTCGAGCCGTCCCGCCGAGACCCAGACGCGCCGCCGCCGTGCGGCGTCGCGCACGCGATCCAGGGCGTCGCTCGCCATCGGGCCCGAGTAGGGCCCGGGATAGCCTTCGGGGAACACGACGTAACCGGCTCCCAGGTCCGCCGCTTGATCGATGAATGCGATCGCCTGCGCCGCGTTCCTGTGCTCCTCGACGCCCATGAACGACGGCGGCTGGACCGCGGCGACGCGGACCCCGCTCACCCCGATCCTTCCAGACGCTTCGCGACTTCGTCGAGGAAGCGCGCGGCGTCCGCTCCGTCGGCGACGCGGTGGTCCACGGACAGGGTCAGGGTCACGACCGGGCGGATCTCGGCCCTGCCCTCGTGGGCGACCACCCGCTCCCGGACGCGCCCCATCGCGAGGATCGCCGCCTCCGGCGGGTTCACCAGCGCGGTGAAGCGATCGACACCGAGCGATCCCAGGTTGGAAACCGAGAAGACGGCACCCGACAGCTCTTCGGCTGCCAGCTTTCCGGCGTGCGCACCCTCCTCGAGGTGCTCGCGCTCGCGCGCGAGCGTTGCGAGGTCCTTTGTATCGGCGTCGCGGACGACGGGGACGATGAGCCCGTCGGCCACGGCGACGGCGAGGCCGACGTGCGCGCGAGGCTGCTGGACGATCGCGTCTCCGTCGAAGTGCGAGCGCAGGCGCGGGTGCGCAGCCAGAGCCCGCGCCGCGGCCGACACGACCACGTCGGTATACGAGGCTCCGGCTTCCCTCCGGCGGGCGTTCGCGGCGGACATGTCCACATCGCGCTCAATCGAGAACTGCGGCACCTCTCGCGCCGAGCGGGTCATCGCGGCCGCGATCGCCTTGCGCATGCGAGACAGTGGGATGCGGTCCTCACCCCCGGAGGAGGACGATCTCGCCGCCGCGGCCTCGACATCGTCGGTCGTGACGCGCGAGCCCCGCGCCGGCTTCACGTTCGCGAGGTCGACGTCCAGCTGCTGCGCGAGCCTGCGCGCGGCGGGGGAGATCGCGACGCGGTCAGCGGAGGACGATGTGGGCGCAGGGGCCGTCTGCCGCTCGGCGACCTGGTCGGCGGCGTCGCCCTGCACCTCGGCTGGCGCCGCGTCTCGATCGGGAAGGGCCGGCCGCGCGGGGTCGGGCCGCCCCCCGTCCGTCGTCGCCGCGGGAAGTTCCTCGTCCGCGGTTTCCGTGATCAGCGCGACGACCTCGGCCACGGGGACCATGTCGTCCGGCTTCGCGAGCAGCCGGCGCACGAACCCCGATGTCGCCGCGGGGACCTCCATTGCCGATTTGTCGGTCTCGATCTCGAAGAGCAGCTCGCCCTCCGTGACCCGGTCGCCCTCGGCTTTGTGCCAGGCGATGAGACGGCCCTCATCCATAGTCAGCCCGAGCTTCGGCATGATCACCCGCGTCACGCTCACCCTGCTGCCACCGGCTCGCGGCGGGCGACCGCCGAACTGAAGCTGAGCCCGAGGTCTCGCATCACGATCTGGGCGCAGTTGCGTCCGGGAGCACCGGTCACAGATCCGCCGGGATGCGTCGTCGCGCCGGTCTGGTACAGGCCGGGGACGGGCAGGCGGTAGCCCGCGTATCCCGGCACCGGCCGCAGGGCGCCATCCTGGGCCAGATCCTGGTCACCTCCATGGCAGGAGCCCCGGTAGTTGTGCGGGTTGCGCCGCTCCAGATCGAGCGGGCTCTCGACGTGCGTGGCGAGGACGTTCGCCCGGGTCAGCCCATCGACGTGGCGAAGGTAGTGATCGAAGAGCGCGTCCGAAACGTCGGTTTTGATGGCGTCCCACCGCGCCGGGCCGCCGTCTCTCAGGTCGTAGGGCAGGAATCCCACCAATTTCAGGGTGTGCTTGCCGGCAGGCGCGCGGCTTGGGTCGACAGCGGTCGCGTTGATCGCCAGCAGCGGTGGGCGGTCGGTGCGAACTTCCCCGCGCCGGAACGCCGCCAGCGCATCGAGCAGCTCTTCGGTCGAGCCGCAGATGCCAGCGCCGACCGAAAGCACCGGCCCATGCTCGGTGCGGTAGCGGGGCGCGGCATCGAGCGCGTAGTGCGTCACGAACATCGTGATGCCGGTGCGCCACCGGGCCAAGCCTGCGACGAACTCGTCGCCGAGACGGTCGGGCCCGACGACCTCGGGGAGCTGCATGACGTGGATCGTCGACACGACCGCGCGCCGCGCCCGGTGCTCGGTGCCGTCGGCAGTCACGACGCCCGCGGCCCGTCCAGCTTCTAACAGGACGCGCGTGACCTCCGCGCCGGTGCGGACCTCGCCGCCGTGCTCGACGACGATGCGCGCGAGAGCATCCGGAAGGGCGACCGAACCCCCCTCAGCGGTGGTCCAGCTGAACGCCTGCCGCCCTGCGGGGAGCGACAGCGCGTTCAGGCCCGTCCCCGGCTGGTCGACGCTGACCATCGTCATGAGCGAGAGCCACAGGAAGAACGCGCGCACGTGCTCGTCCCTGAAACGCTCTCGCACGATGTCGAGCGCGCTCGCGTAGCGCCAACGGACCGCTTCGAGCCCCGGCCCCGTCGCCTCGAGCGCGGCGATCGCGGCGCTCGGAGACTCGGCAGCGGTGTAGCGGATCCGCGCGTGCGCCGCCTTGATCGCATCCCAGTCCGCGAGCAGCTGGCCGTAGGCGCGCGCATCGATCTCGCTGAACCGCGCGATCTCGCGGACCGTGGCTTCGCGGTCGCGGAACATCGTGATGCTGCGGCCGTCGAGGAAGGGCATGACCGCGGCCGGCTCCGGGAACAGGTAGCGCAGGCCGTGGCTCCCAAGTTCCAACTCGTCGTTGCGCACGATCGGGCTCGACTGAAAGACGGTGTGCGCGCTCGCGCACAGGTCGTGACGAAATCCCGGAAGCGTCACCTCCTCGGTCGAGGTATCGCCCCCGATCCGCTGCGCGCGCTCGAGCACGAGCACCCTCATTCCCGCGCGCGCGAGGAAGGCGGCGCACACGAGGCTGTTGTGCCCCGCTCCGGCGACGACGACATCGAACGTGGTCACCCGCCCAGGAGCTCCCGCGCGGCCTTCACGATGTCGGCGACCTGTGGCACGACCCCGAGTTCGAGCGGCTGCGCGTACGGGATCGGCGTCTCGAGGCCGGCGAGCCGCCGGGGCGGGGCGTCGAGATCGTCGAAGGCCTCCTCAGCGACGAGAGCCGCGATCTCTCCGCCGTAGCCCCCGCGCTTGATCGCCTCGTGCACCACCAGGCAGTGGCGCGTGCGGCGGACGGACGCGAGGATCGTGTCCTTGTCCAGCGGCACGAGCGAGCGCAGGTCGACGACCTCGGCAGCGATCCCGTCCTCGGCGAGCGTCTGCGCGGCCTCGAGGGCGAATAGCACCTCGCGGGACCAGGTGACGATCGTGAGGTCATCGCCCGAGCGCTTGATGTCGGCCATTCCGAGGGGCACGAGGTGCTCGCCTGTGGGAACTTGACCCTTCGTCCGGTAGAGGAGCTTGTGCTCGATGAACATGACCGTGTCGTCGTCCCGGATCGCGGCCGCGAGGAGGCCCTTCGCGTCGGCCGGCGTCGACGGCATCACGACTTTCAGCCCCGCGACGTGGGTGAACCACGCCTCCAGGGACTTCGAATGCTGGGCCGCATTCCCCCGCCCCGAGCCGCCCTGGGTGCGCACGACGAGCGGTACACGGGCCTGTCCACCGAACATGAACCGGTTCTGGGCCGCCTGGTTGACGATCTGGTCCATGGCGAGGCCGGAGAAGTCGATGTACATGAGCTCGGCGACGGGCCGCAGGCCGGTGAGAGCTGCGCCGACCGCCGTACCGACGAGCCCGATCTCGCTGATGGGCGTCTGGCGGATGCGCGACGGGCCGAATTCCGCGAGGAGTCCGGCGGTCACCTGGAACGCGCCTCCGTGCTCCGCGATGTCCTCGCCGAGGACGATGACGCGCGGGTCACGCTGCATCTCCATTCGGAGGGCGTCACCCAGCGCCTCCGCGTAGAACATCTCCCGCGTCTCGCCGTCGCTGATCACGTCCGCCGACAGGGCATTGCCGCTAGTACGAGGCATAGATGTCCTCCGGGATCCTGAGCGCAGAAGCCGGTGGGCCAGCCTCGGCCCACGCGACGGCGCGCTCCATCTCGTCGTCGATCTCGCGATCGACGGCGTCAAGCTGCGCCGCCGTCCCGAGTCCGTCCCGGACGATCCAGGCGCGGGCTTCGAGGAGCGGGTCGAAGGTCGTCTTCCAGCCCTCGATCTCCTCCTTGGTCTGGTATTTCCGCGGATCGCCGTAGTAGTGTCCCTCGTGCCGGTACGACTCGCAGACCAGGAACGTCGGGCCATCACCGCGGCGCGCGCGCCCGATGGCCTCGCCCGCGGCGGCATGGACCGCGGCCACGTCGCGGCCGTCAACGCGGACGCCGGGCATGCCGTAGCCCGCGGCGCGTTGGGAGATGTCGTCGATGGCGAAGGCCTTCTTCGCGGGGAAGCTTTCGGCGTACTGGTTGTTCTCGCACACGTAGACCACCGGGAGCTTCCAGATCGCCGCGATGTTGAGTGACTCGTGGAATGTTCCTTGATTCGCCGCGCCATCGCCGAAGAACGACACGGCGACCTGATCGGTGCCGAGGTGTTTGGCGGTGAGCGCCGCACCGGTTGCGATCGGAATACCACCTCCGACGATGCCATTCGCGCCGAGGTTGCCCTTCGAGGTGTCGGCGATGTGCATCGAACCGCCCCTGCCGCGGCAGTAGCCGGTCTCTCGGCCGAGCAGCTCGGCGAACATCTTCCCGAGATCGGCCCGCTTCGCTATGCAGTGGCCGTGTCCTCGATGCGTCGAGGTGATCCAGTCGTCGTCGCGCAGGTGCTCGCAGACCCCGGCGGCGATGGCCTCCTCGCCCGCGTAGCTGTGGATCGTTCCCCAGATCTTGTTCTCGCCGAACAGTGTCGTGCTGCGATGCTCGAAGCGCCGGATCGTCCGCATGACGCGATACAGTTCCATCGCGGTCGACGTGTCCATCATCTCTCCTGCGGTCGAAGCATCACGCGGATGGCGCCATCCCGGCGCTCGGCGAACGCGGCCAAGGCGTCAGCGAAGCGCGTGAGCGGGAACCGGTGCGTGGTCAGAGAGCGGACGTCGATCTTGCCCTCCGCGAGGAGCGCGAGAGCGCGTCCGGATACGCGCTTCGGATTGGCAACGGAACCGAGCACGTCGAGATGTCCGCGCACGATCGTCGAGAGATCGAGCCCGGAGAGTTCGACGCCCTGCCCCGTCGCGCCGCCGAGGACCACCCGGCCGCCGCGCCGGGCCAGCCGGATCGCGTCGGTCGCCCCATCCGCCGTGCCGGCGAACTCGACGACGAGGTCCATCGTGCCGAACAACGGCGTCGCGTCGTCGACGACGGTGTCGGCGAACGCCTTCGCCCGCGCTGCTCTTTCGCCGCGGCCGACGAGGATCACCTCGGACGCGCCGAGAGCACGCGCAAGCTGGGCGGTGCAGATGCCGATCGCGCCGGCGCCGACGACGGCCACACGCTCGCCGGCCGCGATGCGGCCGCGCTCGAGCGCCCATAGCGAGACGCCGAGGTTGTCCGTCCACGCGCCGTCCTCGAGCGTGACGCTCGGGGGAAGAACGTGGATCGCCGCCGCCGGCACGCTCGTGTACTGCGCGAGGCCGCCCGGAGTGGTGAAGCCGACGTGCGCGTGGCCGGTGTCTGGCTTTCCGTAATTGAGACACAGGTTGTAGAGGCCCTCGCGGCACCGGGCGCAGGTGCCGCAGCCGACGTGCACCTCCACGCCGACGCGCGTGCCGATGTGCGGCTCCTCGACCCCTGGACCGACCGCCACGATCTCGCCGGCGAACTCATGTCCCGGCACGTGCGGAAAGGTCGTGCCGGCGAACGCGCCGGCGAGGATCTTCCGGTCGGTCGCGCAGACCATCGAGGCCGCGACGCGTACGAGCACGTGGCCCGCGGCCGGGCGAGGCGTCGGGACCGTCTGAACGGCGAACTTGTTGGGGCGGTCGAACACGACCGCTGTCATCTCGAGCGGCAGGCTCACGGCTCGACGATCACCTTGAGCGCGCCATCGACGCGTTCGTTGAACGTACGGAGGGCGGCTGCGAAGTCGGCGAGCTTGAAGTGGTGCGTGATCAGCTTCGCCGCGGCGATCCGACCGTCGGCGATCAGGGGGAGCACCTCCTCCATCGTGTTGCGATTCGCCCGCACGCCATGGAGGTCGAGTTCCTCGAGGACGATCTTCTGCATGTCGATCGGCACCGGGTCCTTCGGGATACCGGTGAACGCCACGCGGCCGCCCTTGCGCAGGACGCCAATGGACTGGCGGATGGAGTCGCTCGTCCCGGCCGAGTCGACCGCGGCATCGGCGCCGCGCCCGCCCGTAAGGTCGCGGACCGCGGTCACCGGGTCGCCGGAGTGGTAGTCGACGGTCTCGAATCCCAGCTCGCGCGCCCGGTCGAGCCGCTTGCCACCGCCGACGACGATGACCCGCGCCGCGCCGAGCGCCTTCGCGCACATCGCGACGAGCAACCCCATCCCGCCCGAGCCGACGGACGCGACGATGTCGCCGGGCTCGATCCCCGCGCGCTTCGCGGAATGCAGCGCGATCGACGCGGTATCGCATAGCGCTGCGACGTCGAACGGCATGTCGTCGGGGATCTTGAAAACGCTCTTGATCGTCTGTACGACGTACTCGGCGTACGCGCCCTGGGTGTAGTGACCGTACTGGCGGTGCCCCAGATCCTCGCGGCCGTAGTTGAGGCACAGGTTGTACCGGCCCGTCCGGCACAGCCGGCAATACCCGCAGCCCGAATGCGACGTGCCGGCGACGCGGGTGCCGGGAGCGAAACCGTACTCGAGAGCGACGCGACCGGCGGTGACCACCTCGCCGGCCCACTCGTGCCCCGGCGTGAACGGGTAGGACTTCGGCCAGCGGCCTTTGAACGACCCCTCGATGATCTCGGCGTCGGTGCCGCAGATCGCGATCGCGCGCACACGGCACAGGACCTCGTTCTCGCGCGGCTCGGGCTTCGGGATGTCGCCGATCTCGAACGCGTGCGGAGCGGTGAGCACGAGCGCCTGCATCCCTATCCCTCGAGGAAAGCCACGACGCGGCAGATGCAGCCTTCGCCGTTCACCCAACGCCAAGGGAACGCGCCCAGCTCGACGCGCGTCCCAGCGATCTCAGCGAGCTCCCCGCCGAGATTCTCCAGCATCGGGATGTTGGCTTTCGCCATGTGGTAATGGACGTGCTCGAAGTCCGCCAGCGGGAGCGTCTCTTCGATCGGCCTTCCCGTCTGCGCTTCGTACTCCTTCACCAGGTCCGGCCGGAAATACCGAACGCGCACGTGCAACGAGTGATCCATCGACGCGAGGTCGGCACCGATCCACTTGATGCCCGTGTCCACGAGCCAGTCGCACACCTCGGGCATCGGTCCGGGATGGCGGTCGAAGTACATGACGTCGTCGCGCGTGGGCTTCGACCAGTTGTACCGGTCCCAGCCCGTGTAGAGGATGACGACATCGCCGGCCCGGACATCCTCCCCCTTCGGAATGCACTTCTTGACGTCGTCGATCGAGTAGTGGGCCCACGGCCTGGTGACCGGCCGAAGGTCGATCACCAGGCCCGTGCCGTAGAGATCCTGTATGGGGATCTCGCCAAGGCTCTTGCCCGTCGGCCAGTAGTGGCTCGGCGCATCGATATGCGTCCCGGTGTGCATGTTCGTACGGACGAGCACGGTCGACTTCCCGTCGCGATGGTGCGTCGTGATGTCGGTGACCTGGATCGCCTCGAACTGCGGCCAGGTCGGCATACGGTCGCCCCACGGCTGCGTGAGATCAACGAGGGCCTTGGTCATCAATAGGGGAAGTCTGTCTTCCGCCCGAGCTGATCGACCACCTTCTT
This sequence comes from Candidatus Limnocylindria bacterium, assembly GCA_038200085.1. Lineage (GTDB taxonomy): Bacteria > Chloroflexota > Limnocylindria > P2-11E > P2-11E > JALYKU01. The sequence continues at coordinate 21,257 of JBBPYG010000114.1, forward strand.
GGCGATCGACAGATCGGCGATCTGATCGAACGTGAGGTCCTTCGTGATCTTCGCGAAATCCTTCTCGCTCTTGACCGTGCCTTCGATGAAGCTTTTCGGAACGCCCTCGTTCTGCGGCCATGCCTTGGCCTTCACGAGGAGATCGAAGGTGTCACTCGCGATGGCCGGGTCGATCTTGCCTTCCTTGACCGCGATGTCGACGATCTTGGACTTGTTCGCCGCGTCGTACATCGCGCGGTTGGCCCGCATCAGCGCCCGGATCGTGCATTCGAGCGTCGCGGCGTCCTCCTTGATGGCCTGTGTCGGAGCGACGTACACCGAGTACTGATAATCCGAGAGGATCTCCCACATGTTCGCCAGGATCGAGATGCCCGGGTTCGCCTTCTGCACGGTCTTCGTCTGGTCGATGTGCAGGACCGCGGTGTCCGTCGCGCCTGCAACGAGCTGCTGGACGCGGCCGGCCGTGGTCGTCTGCACGAACGTGACGTCCTTCGGGTCGATGCCCGCCTTCTTAAGGACGATGCGCGTCATGACGTCCGCGAAGCCGCCGGGCTCCTGGACCCCCATCTTCTTTCCCTTGAGGTCGGCCATGGTCTTGATGCCCGGACCGACCACGAACGACACGTCGACCGCGGGCGCGTACGAGTAGACGACCTTGACCTCCGCGCCGTTGGCGATGCCGTCGACGACCGGCTCGCTGGAGGTGCCGGCGAGGGTGATACCGCCCGACGCGGAGGCACGGAGCGAGCCAACGCCGCCTTCGAATCGAACGAGCTCGACCGTGAGGTTCTCATCCTTGAAGTAGCCGAACGCGTCCGCGACGTAGGGGGTCAGATGCACGACGTTCGGCGGCGTCACGGGCACGGCGATCGTGATCTTCTTCGCGTCGCATACGGCCTTCGGCGCGGCCGACGGGCTCGCGCCACCCGCGGCGGCCGCGGATGCTGTCGCGGCTCCGCCGCCGCTGCCGCCCCCGCTACATGCGGTGGCCACCATCGCGGCGACGAACATGAACGCGAGGATCCGACGCTCCATTGCCATCCTCCTAATGCTCGCGTCGCAGCCACGGAGCGACGCGGCCCTCGAGCCATTGCACGAGACCCATGAAGACGATGCCCAGCGCGGCGACCACGATGACCGGCACGAACATGCGGTCGATCCGGAACACGTTGCCGTACTGGATGATCAGGTAGCCGAGGCCGACCAGGCCGATGAAGAACTCGGCCACGATCATGCCGATGAGGCCGCGGCCGATGGAGAGCCGGATGCCCGCGAGCATGAACGGAAGCGAGGACGGGATGATCACGTCCGTCCACAGCCGTCGCTCGCTGGTGTTGAAGGCTCGCGCGACCTCGAGCAGGCCGCGGTCGACGTTGCGAACTCCCTGCTGGGTGTTGATGAGCACCGGGAAAACGCAGAACAGCGCGACCGCCGCGACCCGGGGCGCATCACCCTGAAACTTGAAGATGAAACCAATGAGCGGGATGAGCGCGACCGACGGCACCGAGTAGAGCGCGCTCACGACAGGATCGAGCGCGTTGTACGCGAAGCGCCAGCGGCCAGTGACGATGCCGAGCAGCACGCCGATCACGGTCGCGATCGCGAGGCCGGCCACGAATGCCCGAAGACTGATGACGAGCGCGGTCTGGAGCTCGCCGCTCTCGACCAGCTCGACGAAAGCGCGCGCGATCGCCGACGGCGGCCGGATGATGAGCGGGTTCCAGCCGGGCGCGAGGAACTCCCAGATCAGAAGAAGGACAGCGATCGCGCCGAGCCGCGTGGCCCAGTCGCCTCCGCGAGGCCCGAACGTTCTCCTTTTCGTGACCGCCGGCGCCTGCGCCTGCGCCTGCGCGCTCGGAACGGTCATGCCGCCGCGCGCTCCCGCAAGAGACGCCAGCATCGGTCGCGGAGCTCGACGAAGCGGGGGTGCGCGACGACCGAGGCGACCGTGCGCGGGCGCGGGATGTCCACGGAAAGGATCTCGCGGACCCGGGCCGGTCGCTCGCTCAGGACGACGATCCGGTCGCCGAGCGCGATCGACTCCTCGATCGAGTGCGTGATGAAGACCATCGCGGGCGGTGCTGCCCGCCCGTCACGGTCGACGTGGGCCCGCTGGTAGATGCGCAGCAGCTCGTCCTGGAGGACCTCGCGCGTGAGCGCGTCGAGCGCTCCGAAGGGCTCGTCCATCAGGAGGACATTCGGCTCGAGCGCGAGCGCACGTGCGAGGCCGACGCGCTGCTGCATTCCACCTGAGAGCTGGTAGGGATAATGACGCTCGAATCCTTGGAGACCGACGAGCGCGATGTACCGGTCGACGCGCTCTGTGACGGTCGCCTGGGACAACCCGGCCAGCTCGACACCGTAGGCGACGTTGTCGCGCGTGCGCTTCCACGGCATGAGCCCGAAGTGCTGGAAGACCATCGCGACGTTGCGGCGAGGGCCGGTCACGGTGGTCCCGTCGACGAGGATGCGGCCACCATCGAGCTGGACGAGTCCATGCATCGTGCGGAGCAATGTCGTCTTCCCGCATCCCGAGGGGCCCAGGATGCAAACGGTCTCGCCATCGCGGACGGCGAGGTCGAGTGCCTCGAAGACCGGGACCGCTCCGTAGTGCTTCCTCGCGGCTTCTACAACGATCCGTTCGCCGCTCATGCGGTGCGCCGTTCCTGCGTCGCCGCGGTCGATCCGCGCACGACGAGCTCGGTCGCGATCACGACCCGCGGGTCCGTGATGGGCTGCCCCTCGAGCCGAGCGATGAGCAGCTGAGCTGCGCGCATGCCCATCTGCTGCTGGGGTACGCGGATCGTCGTGAGATCGAGGAGGCCAGCCTCGGCGCTGTCATTGAAGCCGGCGAGGGCCATATCCAGCGGAACGTCGATACCCGCTTCCCGCGCGGCGCGAAGCGCCCCCAGGGCGATCAGGTCGTTCGCCCCGAAGATCGCGGTCGGCGGATCGTCCCGAAGCCGCTGGCGCGCGGCCCTGTAGCCGGCGAGTTCGGACCAAGCCTCGGCTTCGACCACATCGGCGCGGAGGCGGTGCCGGCGCGCCGCGTCCCGCACCCCGGCCGCCCTTTCGAGCCCGGTCGTCGTAGAGCGCGGCCCTGCGATGTGAGCGATACGGCGGTGCCCACGAGCGACCAGGTGGTCGACCAGCATCGCGGCCGCCGCGCGGTTGTCCACGGTCACCACGAGGTCGTCTGTAACTCCCGCGCTGCGATTGACGAGGACGAACGGAAAGCGATCGGCACGCAGCCCATCGATCGTCGCGTCGGCCATCCGCGTCGACGCGACGAGAACGCCGTCCACTTCGCGGTCCCGCAGGACGCGGATGTACGTGGCCTCGCGCTCGGGGACGTCGGCGGTGTTGCAGAGGATGAGCGTGTAGCCGCGCTCATGCGCGGCCTCTTCGGCGCCCTTGATGATCCCCGCCAAAAAGTTGTTCGCGATGTCGGGCACGAGCATCCCGAGCGTGAGCGTGCGACGGAGCCGGAGACTGCGAGCGAGCGCCGACGGCCGGTACCCTAGGCGATCCACCGTAGACAGCACGCGCGCTCTCGTCTCAGGCCGCAGGGCATGACCCGGGCGATCGCTGAGCGCGCGCGACACCGTGGAGGGATGCACGCGCGCCGCCTTCGCGACGTCGACGATCGTCGACCGGGCCGTCCCCGGCGTGCGTGCCCCCACCGCGGAAATCGTTTGCGGGAAAGAGGGATCTGTCAAGCCGGACTGCCGTACGCTCGCTTACGTGAGCGGCCTACCCGGGGTGCTGGACGCGCGCGGCCTCGAGCTCGTTGGGCACAGCGACCTGGCCGGCAGCGGCGACGGGATGCAGGTCATGCGGAACGGGGACGTTCTGTATGTCGGCCACATGGGCGACCACGGCGTCGGGACCAGCGTCGTGGACGTATCGGATCTTCGCCGGCCCCGCGTGGTGACCCAATTGCCTGCCCCGGCCCGCGCGCACGCCCATAAGACGCAATACGCCGACGGTCTCCTCCTCGTGAACAACGAGCGTTACCCATACGACGTCACCGATCCGGAGAGCACTGGGGTCGTCGTCTACGAGGTGTCGCGCCCGGAGGCGCCTCGACGCATCGGCTTCCTGGAAGTCGCGGGCCTGGGCGTGCACCGGATCTGGTGGACCGGCGGCAGGTACGCGTATGCGTCCGCGCGCATACCGGGGATCCACGGCGCGGCGCTCATCACCTTGGACCTCGCCGATCCCGAGCGGCCGCGGCTTCATGCGGAATTCCACCTCCCCGACCAGGAGCGCCCCGGACCCGATCCCGGAATCCGCGCGCCTCGCCGGTACCCGAGCTGTCACCACGCCATCGTGCGAGGCGACCGCGCGTACGCGGGCTGGTTCGACGCGGGCGTCGTCGTGTTGAGCGTCGACGACGGGCGCGTCACGCCGCTCGGGCGGGTGGACTGGACCGACCGCGCGGGCGGCCACCCCTACACGCACACCGCGCTCCCGCTGGGCGATCGCGGCCTCCTCATCGCGACGGATGAGGCGATCGACCCTGATCGAACCGGCGCCCCGAAGGACATCCACGTCGTCGACATCCGCGACGAGGCCGTTCCGCGAGAGATCGCCACGTTCCCCCTGCCCGAGGACCGGCCGACTGAGGGGCTTCGCTTCGGTCCGCACAACCTTCACGAGAACAGGCCGGGCACGTTCCAGAGCGACAGCATCGTGTATGCGACGTATTTCAGCGCGGGCCTGCGCGTCTACGACACAAGAGACGAACGCGCACCCGTCGAGACCGCGCGCTTCGTCCCGGCGGCGCCGCGCGGCCAGCCGGTCATTCAGCTGAATGACCTCCTCGTCGACACCGATGGGACGGTCTTCGTCACCGACCGCCATCACGGCGGGCTGTACATCGTGCGCCCGGCCTAGGTCCTATAGGTAGTTGTCAAGGTGTCTGCGGAGCGGCGAAATCCTCGCCGCTCCTCCAGACGCCCCACACGATGGCGAGCGCCTTCTTCATGCAGTGGCCCACGGCGTTCATCTTTGACTTGCCCTGCGCGCGC
>JBBPYG010000115.1:0-13726 GCA_038200085.1 Candidatus Limnocylindria bacterium
ACCTGGGGACCGGTCGAGGCCGACATCCTGATCGCGCGGGACGGGAGAGCATGGCGCAAGCCGTGATCGGCGCGAACCCCACCCCGGTGGACGACGCCTTTTGGGGGGCGCGCGCGCACGGCGTCGCGCAGCTCGAGCGCGTGCTCGCGCGACTGCGCCGCGCCGAGGACGCCCACGCTCGGGAGCAGGGGCTCATCGTCGCGCGCGCGTCGGTCCTGAACCTCGTCGTCTACGCGACGAGGGAGATCCACGCGCGGAGGGCGGCCCGCACGGTGTCCGAGCTCGCGCGGCGCCACCCGTCGCGCGCGATCGTCGTGGTCGCCGACCGCGAGCGACGGCCCGGCGTCGACGCGGAGATCACGATGCACTCGCACCGCCCGCAGGACGAGCAGTCACGGCAGGTGTCGTACGAGCAGATCCTCATCCGCGCGCGCGGGGATTCGGACGAGCGGCTCGCGAGCGCCGTGATACCGCTGCTCCTGCCGGATCTGCCGGTGTTCCTGTGGTGGACCGATACGCCGCCGTCCGACCGCCGGCAGTTCGACGACCTCCTGGTCCTCGCGAACCGTCTGATCGTGGACTCGGAGGACTTCGCGCGGCCCGAGGAGACCCTCGCGCGGCTTTCCTCGATCTGCGGGCGCGGCGCCGGCCACTTCGGCGTCACGGACTTCAACTGGACGCGCCTCACGCCGTGGCGCGAGCTGGTCGCCGCGTTCTTCGACGTCCCGGCGTGGCGCCCCTTCCTCGACGGCATCACCGGAATCCGTGTCGGCTTCGCCGTGGACGCCGACGGACGCGCGATCCACCCCTCGCAGGCGCTGTTGCTGATCGGGTGGCTCGCGTCGCGCCTGGGCTGGCGGTCGACGGAGCGACTCGCGCCATCCGAGGCCGGCGGAATGTTGTTCGCGATGGAACGCGCCGATCGCGCGGAGGTCCAGGTCCGCGTGCGGCCGCGGTACGAGCAGGGGCTCGAGGAGGGACACGTTTCGGGGTTGCGCATCCAGTGCACCCGTGAGGGGACGAGCGCCGAGTTCGTCGTGAAGCGGACGCCCGACATGCGGCACGTCGCGACGACGACGATCATCGGCGGCAGGACGGTCGCGCAGCGCACGGTGCCGCTGGCGACGCCGAGCGTCACGGACCTGCTCGGTGAGGAGCTGACGATCGTCGCGAGCGACCGCATCTACGAGGCGTCCCTGGTCTCGCTCGTCGGCTTCGCCTGACGGGGACGCGCGCCGTGGTCACGCTCTTGCCCAAGGCACACACCTGTGGATGACCGCACCGTGAGCATCCGGCGGAGCGCTCCGGCGCAGCGGCTGCTCGGGGGGCGGTACCGCCTGGTCGAGCGCGTCGACGCCGGCGGCGCGGGCGAGGTGTGGCGGGCGACCGACGAGCGGCTGGGCCGCGACGTCGCGGTGAAGCTGCTCGGGCCGCGCGCGGATGAGGCTTTCCGCGAGCGCTTCGCCGACGAGGCGCGGCGCGCCGCCGCGGTGGCGCACCCGAATGTGGTGACTGTGTACGACGAGGGCCGGGACGGCGACGACGCGTACATGGTCATGGAGTACGTGCGCGGCCGCACCCTGCGTGACCTGGTCTCGCAGCGTGGCCCGCTGCCCGCGCACGAGGCCGCCCGCCTGGTGTCGCAGGTGGCCGCCGCGCTCGACGCGGCGCACGCAGTGGGCATCGTGCACTGCGACGTGAAGCCGGCGAACGTGATCGTCGACGACGAGGGTCGCGCCAAGCTCACCGACTTCGGCGTCGCGCGCGCCGCGCGGGACCCGGCTGAACACGAGCTCATCGGCACCGCGCGCTACATCGCGCCCGAGCGAGTGACCGGAGGCACGGCCACGGCGCGCAGCGACGTCTTCGCGCTCGCGCTCGTCTCGTACGAGCTGCTGGCGGGCCAGCCCGCGTACGCGGGCGTCGATACCGAGGAGCTGCTGCAGCTGCGTCTGGCGGGTCCGCCTCCCTCGCTCCGCGCCGCGCGGCTGGGTCTGTCCGACGATCTCGACCGGGTGATCACCAAGGGCCTGTCGCGCGACCCCGCGCAGCGTCACGCGTCGGCCGGCGCCTTCGCCGCGGCGCTGTCCGCCGCGGCGGAGCACGGCGAACGGACCAAGGCGCTGTCGCCGCCCGTGCGGGCGTTGCCCGCCAGACGCGGAGTGCCGGGGATCGGCGCCGTCCTAGCGCTCGTGGCCGTCGGGCTCGTCGTCGCCGGCACCGTCCTGTTCTTCGTCGCCTTCGCGCGTGCGGACAGGGGCCCGGCCGCCGTACCGACCCAGCTGGCCCCGGCGCGGACCCAGCCGGCGGCGGGAGCGACGCAGCCGGCCGCGGCGCCGTCCCGGCCAGCCGCGAGCGCGACAGCCGCGACGGCATCCAGGGGAGCGCCGAGCGTCGTGGGCAAGAGCGTGACCGACGCGGCGAACGAGCTGATCGCCGCGGGTCTCCACTCGCCGGTGTCGTGGCAGGTCGATGCGTCGGCGCGGGGGACGGCGTGCACCGTGGTGCGGCAGGAGCCCGCCGCGGGCGCCGGCTTCCAGCCGGGCGCGGTCGCGCAGCTGTACCTCGCGCCGGGCAAGGACTGTGGCAAGAAGGACGACTGAGGACCGCGCCGCCGCCCGCAGCGACATCGGGCGCGTGCGCGAAGAGAACCAGGACCGAGCATACGTCGGGGAACGCCGCGGCCGACTGCTGCTGGCCGTCGCGGACGGCGTGGGCGGGGTGGCCGGCGGAGCGGTGGCGAGCACGGCCGCGATCGACGCGGTCGTCCACGGGTTCTTCGGCGACGCCCGGGAGGCGCGCGGCGGAGGCGGGGCCGCGTCCGCGCTCGCGGCGGCGTACGCGCGTGCGAACGCCGCGGTGGTCGACGCGGCGCACGATCACGGCGTCCCCGGCGCCGCCACCACGCTCGTCGCCGCGGCGGTCAGCGGACGCCAGGCGGCGATCGCGAATATCGGCGACAGCCGCGCCTATCTCGTGCGGGCGGGTGTCGCGCGCCAGCTGACGACCGATCACTCGGGCGAATTCGCGGGCTCGATCACGCGATTCCTCGGAGATCCGCGGGGCATACAGCCCGACGTCTTCGTCGAGACGCTGATGGCGGGCGACCGGCTCGTGCTGTGCTCCGACGGCCTCACGCGGCACGTCCGACCCGAGGAGATCGGGGCGATCGCCACCCGCGGGGCACCGGGGCCCGCGGCGGAGCGGCTCGTGGCGCTCGCGAACGACCGCGGTGGCGAGGACAACGTGACCGTCGTCGTATGCCGAGACCGGCCGCGGCGCCGGGGAGCCGGTGCGCCGGTGCTCGCGGCGCTAGTGGGGATCGCCCTCGGGCTGGGGACGCTTGCGGCCTTCGGAGACCGCAGCGTCTTCGGCGCGCCCCTGCGGTACGTCCCGCCCGCTCCCGCCACGAGCTCCACCGCCACCCCCGCGGCGACCCGGACCGCGAGCGCCTCCCCCGCGGCGAGTCCCGAGACCAGCCCAAGCCCGAGCGCGGTCCCGTAGCGCCGGCGAGGCCGCCGCGGACGCGACGGCCAGCCCGGCGAGCGTCGCGAGGAGCGGGACCGTTGCGCGGGCGAGCACCGCGCCGATCCCGACCCCACCTTCGAGCGGGACGTCGCAGGTGAACGACGGATAGAACTGGCAGTCGTACTGCCAGGTCGGGAGGATGAAATACGCGCCGGCCTCGGACGCGGGCACGGGAAGGCCCGACGTGAAGGGGTAGAAGAACAGCCAGGCGCCGGCCGCGACCACCGCGTACAACGCGACCACTTCCCGCCGCCGCGTTTCCCACAGGGCCGCGAGCGCGGCCGCGAGCGCGAGCAGGTAGAACGGCAGCGCCGTGAAGAAGTGGTAGAAGAACAGCACGCGTGAGATCGGTATCCACGCGACGTACTGGACCAGGAGCGCGAAGACCACGAAGCCCAGGACGATCGAGCGCGCGCGCACCGCCGCGATAGCGCACCAGGCGGTCGCCGCCAGCGCGCCCCAGAACAGGACGACGTTGCCTGCGTCGTAGATGTACGCGTTCGTCTCGTTCGACGACTGTCCGAAATACCAGTAGACGGGCTTCAGCATGAGCGGCCACGTCCACCACGGCGCACCGGCGGGATGCGGCGCCGTGAGTCCCGAGTGGTACCAGTACATCTGCCGCGTCAGCTCGACCAGGTCCCAGCCGAACGGCGTCATCGGCCCCCCGAACCACCTCTGGTAGCTCGCGAGGTAGATGGCGGCGGGGATCGCGGCGAACGATGCGAAAAGCAACGCCGCGTTGCGTCCGCGTCCAGCGAAGAGATCGAGGGGACCTCCCTGGCCGGCGCGGCCGCGCTCGTACGCGAGCGCCGTCGCGCCGACCGACGCGACGAACACGCCGGCGAGCGTATACACCGCGGCCCACTTCGCCGCGGCCGCGAATCCGAGGAGGACGCCGGCGACCACGACGTCGAGGACCGCCGATCGGCGGGGGCGATGCGCGGCGACGATGAAATACCAGCCGGCGACGATGAACAGCGCGACGTAGATGTCGTTCATCCCGATGCGCGCCTGCGCGAACATCGAGCCGTCGAAGAGGACCGCGAACCCGACGAGCAGCGGCAGCACGCGCGATGCGAAGAGCCGGCGCGCCAGCAGCACGAGCGCGAAGGCGAGAAGAGCGGCCGCGAGGACACCGGGTATCCGCCAGGCGAGCGCGTGGCGTCCGGTCTCGATGAGCTGCGCCGCGCCGGGCGACGCCGCGACGAGCTTGTCGCCCTCGCCGTCGATCCCGAGGAACGACGCGTGCACCGGGATGGCGGCGAACGGCGACGCGCCGTGCGTCTCGACGACGACCGCGCGGCCGTCGGCGAGCGCATAAAGGAACTGGGTTCGCGGCACGACCGCCAGCGACGTCGCTCCCGATGCGAACGTCCCCGTGCGCGCATTGCCAAGCGGCACGGTCTCGTGCCGCCCGCCCTCGAGCTCGTAGACGTCGAGCGCCGGTTCGTCGCGGCGCGCGACGAACACGCGGTTCGGGCCGAGCGCGTACGCGATGCCCGTCCCCGGGGCACCACCCACGAGCACGCGCGTCTCGTTGCCGCTCTGGGGATCGATGACGTGCACCGCGCCCTGCGGATCGAGGACGTACAGCTCGGTCCCGTCGGGCTTGACCGTCAACGCGACCGCGGCCGTCGGAACGGCGCGAGGCGGAGCATCCCCTTGCCACACCTGGACGCCCTGCGGCGTTCCCACGATCGCCCGGCCGTTCGACACCGCGAACGAGGCCGTCGCGCTCTGCGTGGCCGCCGGGCACCGAAGGGCGGCGGGCACGTCGAACGGCTCACGGAGGACGCCGCAGCTCGTGAGCGCCACGAGCGTTGCGCCGTCGAATGCGAGCCCGACCGGCGTTCCGCCCACGCTGCCGGCGCTGCGAGGCGTCTCCCCGCGGGGCGCACGCAGCACCGCGCCATCGGCGGTCAGGTAGGCGCGCGTACCGTCGCCCGCGACGGCGAACGCGACCGTCCGTTCGGGTACCGGTTCGGTGGCGACGACACGGTCGTCGCCGAAGGCGAGGATGCCGAGCGCCATGATCTCCTTCGCGAGGTGCGGGTGCGTCCACTCGTACGGCTCACGCTGCGCGAGGAGCTCGAACGCGGTCCGCGCGTGATAGACCTCGTCGAAGTACATGTCGCGTGGCTGATCGAGACGGTACGCGCGGGTAACGAGCACGAGGAGCGCGATGACGAGCGCGACGATGACGTCGCGGCGCGTCGCGGGATGGCCCGGGCGAAGGCCGTCGGGAAGCCGCCAGCCCCGCGCGACGGCGGGCGCCGCGGAGAGGTCGTGCGACATCGTGCGCTCCAGGCTCGCCTCGCCGCGGACGAGCCGCCACGCCACGAGCGCCGCCGTTCCGAGCATGAGCAGTGCGAGCGCGATCTGACCTTCGCGGCGGAAGAGCGTCGCTTCGAGAAAGGCGGGCGCGGCGAGGTCGTTCTGTGGGTAGCGGGTGAACGCGAAGAAGAGCGACACGAAGAAGCCGACGGCGAGGACGACGTACGGGGCGACCAGCCGCCCCCGCAGGGCCGCGAGCGGCAGGAGCAGCGCGAACGCGGGGAAGAGGTAACGCTCGTGGGCGCGCGTCGGCAGGAAGTAGAACGCCATGGCGGCGATCGCTCCCGCGGCCAAGAGCGCCGCGGTATCGCGCCGCCACCACAGCGACACGACGGATCCGATGAGTCCAAGCACGAGGAGCACGCCGCCTATCGCGACATACGCCGTGTCGCTCTGCCAGAAGTCGCCGATCACGGACCACACGTTGAACGCGTAGAGCGAGGTGTACGGGTACGTGCCGGCCGCGTTGCGCAGGAGATCGATGAGTCCGTCGACGAACAGCCCGAATGGGAGCGCCAGCGCCATGACGACGAGTCCGGCCGCGGCGACCGTGACCAGCAGAGGGCGGGGCCGGCGCTCGCGCATGAGGATGAACGTCGCGGCGGCGCCGACGACGAGGAGCCCGATCCCGAACTGCGGCTTGATCATCGTCGCGAGGCCGGCGAGCACCCCGGCGGTGCCCCAGCGGCGGCCGCCCGCCGCGAGCAGGGCGGCCAGCAGCGGCAGCGTACCGACCGCGTCCACCTGGCCCCAATACGGGCCCGCGAAGACCTGCGCGGGCGCGAGCATCCACAGCCCCGCGGCGAGGACCGCCGGACCCTGGCCGCCGTGGCGCCACGCTACGCGCGCCGCGAGTAGCGCGATGCCGATGTCGGCCGGGATCGACACGCTCTTGACCGCGAGGCGAAGCGCCTCGCCGTCGAAGAGCGATCCGAGGAGCCAGAGCACGTAGAGGAAGCCCGGTGGGTAGTCGCTGAAATAGCCGGGCTGGTAGAAGCTCGCTGGACCGACCTCGGCGAGCCGCTCGGCCCACGCCATGAACGTTCCGACGTCGGTCGGGAACCCGGGCGCGGCGACGGTTCGCAGACGCAGCAGGACGCCGAGCAGGACGATCGCGGCGATCGCGAGCTTGGCGCGGCGATCGCCGGCCGGCACCGGCACCGGCTCGGCCGGCGGGCGATCGGCAGGCGGCGTGGCCGTGCGCGTCATGCGTGGAGGCCCGGCTTACCTATCGCGCTACTCGTCCCGCTCCGCCGAGCTTCTTGACGGACGCCTCGTCGACCTCCGCCCTCGTCGGTCACTGCCAGTATCCGAAGCGGATGATCGCGACGGTCGCGTAGACGTTGATCGCGATGGCGAGCGCGATCGCCGCGACGAAGATCCACGACGGCCGCTTTCGCCACGTCCCGCCGGCGAACGCATCACCCGCCAGTGCCAGGGCGACGAGGAAGGGCTGCGCATCGATGCTGAAGCGGTAGCCGAACTGCGCGAAGCCGACGGTCGCGTGGGTGACGTCGGGAAGAAGCGCCAGACCGGCGGCGAAGGAGACCGCCGCGACCGATGCGGCGCGACGCACGTGGCGCAGCCCGGCGAAGAGCCAGATGAACGCCGGCGTGGTCACGAACAGGCTCATGCCGACGAAACGGGGGCGCAGGAACCATGGCACGCCCTCCACGAGGTCGGGTGGCTCGATGAAGATCGCGTACAGGTGGCGGGGCAGGTAGAGCGGCGAGAACAGGCCGTGGTCGAAGAAGACGTCGCCGACCGCGAGCCGCGCGTAGCCGACGTCGACCGGCGTGCCCCATCGCAGCACGTTGTAGCCCACGTAGGCGAGGGCGAACGGCACCCCGCCGGCGACCACGCCAGCGAGCGTGCGGGGAAACTCCGCCCCCTTTCGGCGCGCGGCGAGAAGCGCGAGCGCGGGCGTCGCCGCCGCGACCGGTAGGCGCGCGAGCGCCGCGAGGCCGATCGCCGCTCCGACCGCCCACGCGGGGCCGCCGCGCGACGCGACCAGGAGCGCAGCCGCAGTGAAGAGCATCCCGACGGAGTGCGCGGCGAACCATGCGCGTCCATCGGCGCTGGAGAACAGGAGCGTCGTGCCGAACGCGCTGAGGAGCGCTCCCGCGAACGCGACCCACCGCGGTGCTCCCCAGACCCGCAGGGCCGCGTAGAGGACGCCCGCGGATGCGCCACCGGTGAGCTGGGCGACGAGTCCCTGCGCATCGGCGGTCCCGACGAACGGCACAAGCGGCATCGCCAGGATCGCCGGTAGCGGCGGGTATGCGACGCACCAGCGGTCGGGCCCGCAGGACAGGAGCTCGTTGAGCCACGGCGGCGCCTCGAGGAGCCACCACCTGCCTCCGAGGAACGCTTCGGCCAGGCGGCCGTAGTAGTCGTACACCGTCGGAGCACCCAGCCCCGCCACGATGTAGGCCGCGGCCGCGAAGGCCCCGACCGCGACCGCGATGCGCCGATCGCCGATCGTCACATCACGAAATCTCCCACACTCGGGCGGTGTTGTTCGGGCCGCTGCTGGTGCTGCTCGGCCTCGGCGTCGGCACGTTCGGCACGCTCGTCGGCGCGGGTGGCGGATTCCTGCTCGTGCCGATCCTCGCGATCCTCGAGCCGTGGCTGCCCACCCCGGCGATCACCGCCGTCTCGCTCGCCGTCGTAGCGATGAACGCCACATCCGGAGCGATCGCGTACGGGAGGCAGCGCCGGATCGACCTCCGGTCGGGCGTGCCGTTCGCGGTGGCGACGCTCCCGGGCGGCGTGATCGGCGCGGTGCTCACCGCGACGCTCCCGCGACGCCCGTTCGACGTCGCGCTTGCGCTGCTCCTGATCGGGCTTGCGATCTTTACGGTCGTTTCACACGACGATGCTGGTCCGTCCGTTTCGCCGGGTGCCCGCTGGGGGCGCGTCCTGCGTGACTTCGTCGACGCCCGAGGCGAACGCTACCGATACAGCGTCGACGTTCCGCTCGGGATCGGGATCTCTTTCGCGGTCGGCTTCCTCTCGAGCCTGCTCGGCATCGGCGGAGGGCCGTTCCACGTTCCGGCATTGGTCGGCGTGCTGGGGTTCCCCGCGCACATCGCGGTCGCGACCTCCACCTTCACCCTCGGCATCATGTCGCTGGCGGGCACGGCGACGCACGTCGTGCGCGGCGACCTCGACGGGCTGCTGCTCCAGACCGCGCTCCTCGGCGCGGGGGCCGTCATCGGCGCGCAGCTCGGCGCGCGGCTGTCCGCGCGGGTGGGCGGCATAGTTATCGTTCGCGCGCTCGCCGTGGCGCTGGTCTTCGTCGGCGTGCGCCTCGGGGTGCAAGGGATCCTCGGCGTCTAAGCTGCGCCGGGAGAGATTCGATGAGCGCCCCGCACGACCCCACCGCTCTGCCCGAGGGCCTTCCGGTGCCCGAGGACGACGGCGCGTGCGACCACCTGGTCGGGATGCGCATCCCATCTCTGGTGCTTCTGTCGACGCATGGCGCGCTCGACCTCGGGGCGCTCGCCGATCGCCGGCTCGTCTTATATGCCTATCCACGCACCGGCCGCCCGGGCGTCGCACCGCTCCCCGGATGGGACGCGATCCCCGGCGCGCGGGGCTGCACGCCGGAGTCGTGTGCCTTCCGCGACCGCCACGCCGAGCTGCGCGACATGGCGACGGTCGCCGGCCTGTCGGCGCAGACGCTCGAGGAGCAGCGCGAGTTCGCGGAGCGCAACTCGATGCCGTTCCCGATCTTCTCCGACCCCGAGCTGCGCCTCGCGCGCGCGCTGCGCCTGCCGACGTTCGAGGCGGGAGGCATCACCCTCTACAAGCGCGTGACGCTGATCGCCGAAGGCGGCGAGATCGTGAAGGCGTTCTATCCCGTGTTCCCGCCCGATACGCACGCCGACGAGGTACTCACCTGGCTGCGGGGGCGCGGAGGTGATCTACCCGGCTTCGGAGGCGACGACCGTGCCAGCTCGAATGGTCGCGAACAGCGCCGGGGGGTTGACCGAGCGCCGCTGCCCGCGAGACTGAAGTTGACCGGTCGTCCGACGTCGTTTCCTACCGTCGCTCGAGGCGCCAGATGTCCGACGCGCGCTCGCGCCTGCGGATGAGCCGCGCGCGGCCGCGGTCGATGAGCACGACGGCGGGGCGCGGATAGCTGTTGTAGTTCGACGCCATCGCGACGGCGTACGCGCCAGCCGCCGGGATCGCGACGACCTCTCCCGGCCGTGGGGTCGGCAGACCCACCTGCTCGATCAGCAGGTCGCCGCTCTCGCAGTACTTCCCCGCCAGGGCCACGTCCTCCTGGGGCGCGGCGAGCGCGCGGTCGGCGACGATCGCCGAGTACCGCGCGCCGTACAGCGCCGGGCGGATGTTGTCGCCCATCCCGCCGTCGACCGACACGAACGTGCGCATCCCCGCGACGCGCTTGGTGCCGATGACGCGGTACAGGGCGACCCCGGCGGCACCGACGAGCGAGCGTCCCGGCTCGACGTGGATCGTCGCCTTCGCGAGCGCTGGCTCCGCCCTGATCGGCTCCCCGATCGCGGCCGCGTACTCGCGCAGCGCGAGCACCGGGTCATCGATCCGTAGCGGGATGCCGAGTCCGCCGCCGACGGCGATCTCGGCGATGCGCACGCCGGCACCGGCCAGCTCGACGGCGAACCGCGCGAGAGATGCGGCGAGCTCGCGGTAACGACCCTCCTCGTGCAGCAGCGTGCCGATGTGCGCATGGATCCCGAGGAGCCTCAGGCCCGGGGTCCCGGCGATCGCGCGCGCCTGGCCCAGCGCGTCCCCGCCCGGTATCGGCGCGCCGAACTTGCTGTCGAGCACGCCCGTTCGCAAATGGGGGTGCGTGTCGGCGTCGATGCCGGGCGAAACCCGCAGCCAGACGGGCTGCGGCGAGCGGCGCTGCCGGACGAGCCGTGCGAGCCGCTCGACCTCGCCGGCGCCGTCGACGACGATCCGGCCGACGCGGAGCCGTAGCGCGGTGCCCAGCTCGTCCTCGGTCTTGGCATTGCCGTGCAGCTGGGCACGCTCGAGGGCGAAGCCCGCGCGCCGGGCCGCCTGGAGCTCGCCCACGGACGCGGCGCTCGCGTCGGCACCCGCCGCGGCGAGCAGCGCGCCGACCCCGATGAGCGGGCAGGCCTTCACCGAGTAGGACACGCGCGCGGGGCGGTACGGGCGCAGCGCGGTCACGTACGCGCGGTACGCCGACCTGACCGTCGCGGCGTCGTAGACGTACAAGGGCGTCCCGTAGCGGTCCGCGAGCCGGACCGCGTCGACACCGCCGAGCCGCAGGTGGCCGTCGCGGCCGGCCGCGGTGTCCAGCGGCCACAGCGGGGGTGCGAGAGGGACCGCGGCGCCGTCGCCCTCCGCGGGAGCCTTACCCAGCGCTGGAGGTATTCGGGTCGTCAGGCAGCGACTGGATGAACTCCTTGAAGACCGAGAGCTTGCTCTCGTCCTCTTCACCCTCGCTCGAGATGGCCGAGCGGTCGAACACCGACTGCGCGACGAGGATCCGCGCGTCGCACCGGACCGCGAGCGCGATCGCGTCCGATGCGCGCGAATCGACTTCCACCTCTCGGTCGCCCTGCTGCATGAAGACGCTGCCGTGAAAGACCCCTCCCCCGCTGCCATCCTCGACAAGGTCCTTGACGACGACGCGCGTGATCTCGATGTCGAACTTGCCGAGGATCTCCATCATCAGATCGTGCGTGAGGGGGCGCTCGCTCTTGATGCCGGCGATGCGCGTCGCGATGCTGTGCGCCTGGTCAGCACCGATCCAGATCGGCAGGAGGCGCTCGTTGTCCTTCGCTTGCAGGAGCACGACGTGCTGGCCCGTCAGCACGTGGACGCGCACCGATTCCACGGTGCACACCATGAGCACGCTCTAACCCTACCTCAGGGCGACCGCGGCCCGCCGGGGTCGGAAGAACAGCAGCAGGACGACGCCCGCGATGAAGCCGAAGATGTGCGCGAAGTACGCGACCTGCTCCGTCGCCGGGTGGCCGACGACGCGGAGCTCGCTCAGTCCGCTCAGCACCTGCAACAGGATCCACAGCCCGATCACGATCACGGCAGGCAGTTGGATGATCGTGATGAAGATCCCGAGGAACACCAGCGTCCGCACGCGCGCGCCGGGGAACATGACGAGGTAAGCGCCGAGCACCCCGGCGATGGCCCCCGACGCCCCGACGAGGGGCGACGCCACGATCAGGCTTTGGCCGATGGCGGCGACCAGCCCGCACAGGATGTAGAAGACGAAGTACCGGGCGCTGCCGAGCCGGTCCTCGACGTTATCGCCGAAGATCCAGAGGTACAGCATGTTGCCGATGACGTGGAGCCAGCCTCCGTGCAGGAACATGTGCGTGATCAGCGGCGCGAACGTGTCGAGCGTGTAGCGGCCGTGATCGATCGCCGCCGTGAACGTGTTCCAGTCGAACGCGTACCGGTCGTAGAAGGCTTGGAGCGACCGCTCCGAGCTCATGAGCGAGACGGTGTAGAGCCAGACGGCGAGGTTCACCAGCAACAGGACGCGGTTGACGATCGGCGTGCGCGTGGTCGGGTTCGCGTCTCCGAGGGGGATCACGGGCAGGCCCCCGAAGCCCTCATCGGTTGATGTCCGTCACGGCGATCTTCGAGCCGTGCACGCTGTAGGCCACGTGCTTGGCCTCGGACACGAAGAAGGCGCTGGCAGCCTGGAGGGACGGAGGCAGGTCGAAGCGGGCTATCTCGCGGCCGTCGCGCGCCATCTGGACGAGCCGCTTGCCGGGGCCGTCGAGGAGGTAGAGGTACGTCTGACCGTCGATCGCCTGGATCGCGGACGGCCTGATCGGATCGCTCTGCCAGCGCGGCGCGAAATCGACGCGCACCGCGGTACCCTGCGGCGACCTCTGGAATTTCAGGATCTCGGCGCCGGAGGTGACGATCCAGATCGCGCCATCGACCGCTACCGACCTCGCGGTATTCGGCTGTAGCGCGGACGCGAGGAACGGGGCCACGGGCCCGAGGCCGCTGTCCGTAGCCTCGCTCTTCCAGAGCTGCCCCGACTGTGCGTCGAGCACGTAGAGATTGCCGACGAAGGTCGCGGTGGAGGTGACCTCGCGCCAGCGGTCGGTCCCCGCCGGTGTCACCTCAGCGACGGTGTTGCCCTCGGCCTTCCAGACCTTGCGCGCGTCGTCGATCGAGAACAACGCGTCGTCCTGCGCGCTCACGGTGACCAGAGACCCGATCGACCCCTTTCCCTTCTCGAGGACGGCCGCCGCGGCGGCGGGATCACCGAACACGCGCCACAGCCGGCCAGACCCCGGATCGGCGGCGTACACCCCGTTGGCGGTGCCCGTCAGCTGTCGGGGCGCGGCCCCCGCGGCCACGCGCCCCAGGTCGATCAGGACGCTCGAGACGCGGTCGTCGAGAGAGGTGACCTGCGCGCGCAGATCCGCGACCGCGGCCGCGTCGGCGGACGGCGACCGCGCGGCATCGTCCAGACGGGCGGACGCTGAGAGCAGCTTTTGCCGGACGGCGTCCGCATCGACGGGCTTGCGATCCGCGATGCGCTGGGCCGACAGCAGCTCGTCGTGCGCGGCCTGCAGCGCGACCTGGAAGTCGCTCGTGGCGCGGCTGGCGGTGAAGTCGCGGTACGCGACGACGCCGACGGCGCTCGCCGCGAGCAGCAGCACGACGGCCAGCGCCGTCGTCACGCTCTGCCGCCGCTGCATCCTCTCGCGCGCCGTGTGGGGCAGCCGCGGGAGCGTGGTCGCGCGCTTCGCTGACTCAAGGTCCATCGGGCCCACCTTCGTCGTCCGCGGCACGACCGGCGCGGTCGCGGCGAGCACCGGGACGGCGCGCGGACGGCGCGGCAGGGCGTCGC
>JBBPYG010000116.1:0-8367 GCA_038200085.1 Candidatus Limnocylindria bacterium
CCAGGAGCGTTACACCGCGCTCGGGGCGAGCGACGCCGACCGCGCGAGCGCCGCGCAGGCGTGGCGGCGCGTCGCGCGCTCGCTCATCGGGCTCATCCCCGCGAGGGTGGTGCGCTCGCTGTCCCGCTTCGTGCACTGACCGCGCCCGCCGAGCACCCGAACGTCGCGCGGGTGCGCGCGCACGCCGCGGCCGGTCGCATCGAGCTCGCGGTCACGCGCTTTCCGGCGACCACGCGTACGGCGACCGACGCCGCGCGCGAGATCGGCTGCGACGTCGCGCAGATCGTGAAGTCGCTTGTCTTCAGGGCCGGCGACGAGACCGTCGTCGCGCTGTGCAGCGGCGCGGACCGCGTCGACGAGGCGGGACTCGCGGCCGCGATCGGCGCCGGCACCGTGCGCCGGGCGACCGCCGACGAAGCGAAGTCCGCCACCGGGTATCCGATCGGCGGCGTGCCTCCCTTCGGCCACGCCAGCCCGCTACGCGTCGTGGCCGATCGGCGCCTCCTCGCGTTCGAAACCGTCTGGGCCGCGGCCGGGCTCCCGGACGCGGTGTTCCCCATCGCGCCAGCCGACCTTGTGCGCCTCGCCGACGCGACCGTCGCCGACATGGCCGTGACGCCGCCCGCAAGCTGAGCATGAAATTCTTCAACTCGAGCGCAGCGCTGCGCCGGTGGCTCGAGAAGAACCACGACCGCGAGCCCGAGCTCATCATCGGCTTCTATCGCAAGAGCAGCCGCAAGAAGAGCATCTCGTACCAGGAGGCGCTAGACGAAGCGCTCTGCTTCGGATGGATCGACGGCATCACCCACGGCGTGGACCACGAGCGGTACACGATCCGCTTCACGCCGCGACGGCCGAGGAGTAACTGGAGCCGCGTGAACATCAAGCGCGTCGGCGAGCTGGCCGCCCTCGGCCGCATGGCTCCCGCGGGGCTGAAGGCGTTCGAGGCCCGCGATCCCGCGCGGGAGAGCGGCTACTCGTACGAGGCCACGCTCCGCGGGCTCGACGCGCCCTACGAAAAGCTGTTCCGCGCGGACCGCCGCGCGTGGGCGTTCTTCGAGGCCCAGCCCCCGGGCTACCGCCGCCTCGCTAGCTGGTGGGTCATGAGCGCCAAACGCGAGGAGACGCGCTCGCGGCGCCTGGCGACGCTCATCGAGGACTCTGCGAACGGCCGCCGGTCGCCACAGGTCACGGGAGAGGCGCGGCCGCGGCCGTAGGCGTTGAGGACGGGTGGCGTCGGGCGCGGGGCCGGCGCCCGCGGTCCCGCGCGCTCCGGCACGGAGGCGGCGGGTCGCTCGCTGCGCGTCCCTTTCGGGCCCGCTCCGTCTCGCTCTGCCCCCGCCGCCTCCTCGCCGCGCGTGCTGCGGCGCGCGCGGAGTCCGGATCGCGCGTGCCCACCACCGCGGTCCCCGCGCTACGTCGTGGCGTTGCCGAAGGGGTGCGCGTGGGACGGGGGTCCCATCGGCGCGGGGCTGGCGCCCGCGGTCCCGCGCGCTCCGGCACGGCGGCGGCGGGGCGCTCGCTGCGCGTCCCTTTCGGGCCGCTCCGTCTCGCTCTGCCCCTGCCGCCTCCTCGCCGCGCGTGCTGCCGCGCGCGCGGAGTCCGGATCGCGCGTGCCCGCCACCGCCGTCCCCGCGCTACGGTCGGCTTGCCCGAGCCCGGCCCGGCCGCGCCGCGTCGACTTCCGGGGAGCTCGGTGCCACCGGCGCATGAGCGCTCAACGACTCCTCGTGATATCACGGCGCGATGACGCAGCCGCACGACACCAATGCGAGCGCTCCTCATCCGACGGATGAGCAGCAGGTGCGCCGGCTGTATGAGGAGCTCATCGCGGGGTGGAACGCGCGCGATGCCTCGCGCATGGCGCTGCTGTTCGCGGATGCTGGGAATGTCGTCGGCTTCGATGGCAGCCAGATGAACGGGCGCAGCGAGATCGAAAGCGTGCTCGGGGGCATCTTCGTGCAGCATCCGACGGCGCCGTACACGACGATCGTGCGCGACGTGCGGCTCGCCAGTGCGGACATCGCGGTGCTTCGCGCGTTGGTCGGGATGGTGCCGCCCGGGACCGACGACATCGATCCGGCGGTGAACGCGGTGCAGACGCTGGTCGCGGTGCGGCTCGAGGGACGGTGGCGCGTCGAGGTGCTCCAGACGACGCCGGCGGCGTTCCACGGCCGGCCCGAGGAAACGGTTCGGTTGACGGACGAGCTGCGCGGCGCCTACCGCTCCTCCTCGTCGGAGTCCTCGGCCTCGAACTCATCGGAGTAGAAGCCAAGCTCCTCTGCCTTGAACACGGTCACCAGGAAGTCCTCGCGTTCGGGATCGTGGGTCTGCACGAGCTCCTCATCGAGCTGGTCGATGAGCTGCTGGAGCTCGTCGTCGGTGAGATCCACCTCGAGCAGCAGCGTGCCGTTCACCTCGAAGCGGCCGTAGTGCAGGTCTACGCGCCCGACGCGGCGGGCGCCGCCGTAGATCGCGAAGATCTCGCTCGATTCGGTGCGGACCTGGCGTTCGAAGCGCGCGGCTTCCATCAGCGCAGCGGGCCTCTCATAGGCCCGTGACTCTACACGCGAGCAAGCTCGATTGCCTAAGGCGCACAGGTCAAGTCCAACCATGTGCTAGGCGGCACTTCTGGAGTTCGCCGTCGCCGGACCTAGAACGCGTCGAGGGCGAGCCGCACGATCACGCCGACCTTGAGCGCGCGCGCGGTCCGCTCACGCGCTCCGCAGCCAAAAAGGGCGTCCCGCCGAAAGCGGCGGAACGACCGACCGGGAGCCACGGAGGGGCGCGATCCCCAGACTAAGGCGCACGGACATCGAGCGCCTCGCGTCATTACCAGACCCCTACTTCTTCGTGCGGACGGTTAGGGCGGCGCAGTACGACGTTGGGCAGTGGAATGCTCAGAACGAGGGCCTCCGCCCAGTTCTAGAAGCCCTTGCGTGCTTCTGCGATAACGTCCTGAATACTTCGGCCGCTGGCAGCGCGGTACACCGCAAACTCAGGTCCCGTTAGTTGCCCGGTCGTAGTTGTTGGCTGCACGCGCTGACCTGTGGAATCCAAGAGAAGCTTGCCCTGGTAGACGCCGAGAATGACAAACGATCCAGTCGGCGCCACGGGACCCCGGTAGGGCTCCAAGAAGACCAGGTAGCGCTCGCCGCGGTGCGCGACGGGTACGCCATCGAAGGACACCTCGACCGCGCGCGCAGATTGGGGCACACCCTTCGCAGAAGCGGCTGGCAGGAGTCCGCCAGTCTCCAGGACGGTCAGCGTCGAGCCGTTGGGGGCACTTCCCCTGAGACTGTCTACGACGCGAACCGAGTCAAGAGTGAACACCAGCTGCTCGAACGGAAGCGTTGTCGTGCTCGTGATCTCGACGATTGCCACGATCGTTGCGTTCCTCGCGAGCTCGGCGATCGAGCTGTAGCTGTGCGCGAGCTCCCCTTGGAACGCGCCCACGCTTGCGGGTTGCAGCGCCGACGCGGGTCCTGCATCCGCGGTGGCACCGCCGCCTGCCTGGCTACCCTGTCTCTCTGCAGACAGCGGGGCGAATTCTGCAGCTGCGGTTCCGGTGGCTGCTGGCCCGGCGTGCGCGTGGGCAAATACATCAAACATGACGAACGCCGTACCGGCCGTGAGCGCGCTGGCCGCAAGTAAGGTCCCGAGCTGTTTCATCGTCGTACCTCGGATCATGGCAATTGCCCCGCGAGCGAAATGTCATCATTTTGCTGCGGCGTGTAAGTGCCATAGATGTCGTACCTGCCGATCGTCGCGTACATCAAGGCGGACGTAATGGGCGAGTGATCGAGGCCGACCGAGTGGCCAAACTCGTGCCCAGCGGTGCTCTGAATGCGGTTGAGGCAGCAGTCGTACTTAAGGTAGTCGTCATTGAGGCTGATCTCGGCGTAATCCCAGTTCTCGAAGGGGGCACACCCGACGCATGTAGACGCGCCGCTGCCATCGCTCAGTCGGGGCACGGTCACTCCGCGCCAGCCGGTGCTGCCGTAAGCTTTGGCGTACCAGTCTGCTTGGGAATCGCAGCACAGCGAAGACGTCTCAGTGAAGGACACTCGCGTCGCGGTCGCGTTCCAGCTGGTCACGGCATTGCGGATCAAAGGCATGTAGGCGATGTTGATCATGTTGGGATCCAGCCAGAAGTGTCGACCGTTGACCCCACCGTTCAGATGATACGGGTCGATCGAAGCGCCCGCGGGAACTCTGGCGCCGAAACTGAGAATGAGCACGGTGCGAAGGAAAACAATGCGTGAGTTTTCCATGAAGACCTTCGGCGAAACACGGACTCTCGTCATGCACTAAACGTGCCCCACCCACCTTCCCTTGCCGCGGCCGGCGCTGGGAACGGCTCAGGTACTTGACGGGGTCGCGGGGGCCGGAGCCGCCGCCGCGGCGCCGGTATTCGGCGGCGACATCCGCGGGCCTTTCCTTATCCGTGGCTGCGAGTTCGCCGCGGGACGGTTCCGTACTGCCGCGGACTTGGAGCGCGCCGCCGGCGCCCGCCGGCGCGCTCCCACTTCAGCGGCCTCCGTACTGCGCGGCTGGGAGTTCGCCGGCCTCGAGCCCGTTGCGTTCACCAGGATCGCCGGGCAGCGCGTGCCTGGGGGTGCGACAGGGCAAACTCGACAGAGCGCGGATGGTGCCGCTGGGCGGGGCGACGGTCGCGCCGGCATCATCACACGGCTAGAGGCGCGCGGTTCGCACCTGGTCGACGTCAGCGAAGGCGCCGATGCGCGCGCGGACGTCGTCCGGGACCGGGTCGTCGAGGGTGAGGATCATGAGCGCCTCTCCGCGCGGGTGGATACGCCCCACCTGCATCGATGAGATGTTCACGTCGCTCTCGCCGAGCAGCGTGCCAACGCGCCCGACGAGCCCCGGTTTGTCCTGGTGCTTTGTCAGCAGCAGGTGGCCCTCGACCGGTACATCGACCCAGAACCCATCGATGTGGACGATGCGCGGCTCTCCCTGGACGAGCGTGCCGGCCACCGCGGTCCGTCCCACCTGGAGGCGGAGCAGGGCGGGGAAGCGGCCCGACTCGGTCTCGCGCCGCTCGACGACGACGAGACCTCGTGAGCGCGCGACGGCGAGCGCGTTCACGAGGTTCACGCGCTCCTCGCTGAACGTCTCGAGCAGGCCCTTCACGGCCGCGGCGCGGAGCGCCTCGGAGTCGAGCTCGAGCAGCCGCCCTTCGTACGCGAGCTCGATCTCGCTCGGCCGCTCCTCGAGGAGCTGCGCCGCCAGGGCACCGAGGGCCGCGGCGACGCGCAGCCACGCGCTCCCCCCGGACTCCTCTGACGGCGGCCGCGGCGCGTTCACCGCGAACGCGGCAGGGCGGCCGTCGAGCACGTCGATGATCTGGCGCACGACGTCGACCGCGACGTTGGTCTGCGCCTCGGCCGTGGAGCCCGCGATGTGCGGCGTGAGGATCGTGCGCGGCGCGCGCCGGATCGGCGAGTCCGCGGGCAGGGGCTCCCGCGGGAAGACGTCGAGCGCCGCACCCGCGATCGTTCCGGCCTCGAGCGCCGCGGTCAGGGCCTCAAGGTCGACGATCTCCCCTCGGGCGCAGTTCACGAGGATCGCCGTCGGCCGCATCCGCGCGAGCGTCTCGGCGTTCACGAGACCACGCGTCTGGTCCGTGAGCGGCGTGTGGAGGGACACGACGTCCGCGGTCCCGAAGAGCTCGTCGAGATCCACCAGCCGCGCTCCGGCGGAGCGTGCGCCCGACTCGGTGGCGAACGGGTCGTACGCGATGACGCGCATGTCGAATGCCGCGGCGCGCCGTGCGACCTCGCTTCCCACCCGTCCGATCCCCAGCAGACCGAGCGTCTTCCCTCGAAGCTCGCGGCCGATGAACGCGCTCCGGATCCATTTGCCCTCGCGGATGCTCCCGTCCGCCGCCGCGACGTGCCGCAGTAGCCCGAGCGTAAGCGCGAGCGCGTGCTCGGCGGCGGCGACGACGTTGCCGTGCGGCGCGTTCACGACGTACACGCCGCGCGCCGTCGCGGCAGCGACGTCGATGTTGTCCACGCCGACCCCGGCGCGGCCGACCACGACCAGGCGCGGCGCGGCGTCGAGGACGCGAGAGGTCACCTTGGTCTCGCTCCTGACGGCGAGACCCTCGACGTCGGACATGCGCGCGACGAGCTCGTCCTGGGTCTGCCCGTGCGCGACGCGCACGTCGCAGCGCTCGCGCAAGAGGTCGAGGCCCTCCTGCGCGAGCGGGTCGGCGACGAGGACGACCGGCCGGTGGCCGGAGGCTATCGGCGGACCCCGAGCGCCGGGTCGGGGACGGCGCGGCGCGGCGCGGCGACGCGCGGCGGCGGCTGCGTGCGCTCGTCGTACGCGCGCAGCATCGCGGCGATCGCAACGCCTGGCTCGACGGGCTGGTTGAAGTCGCGCAGCGCGAGCTCCAGCGCGCCGAAGAACGCGACCATGTCCTGGAGCGTCACGAAGCCCATGTGCCCGACGCGCGCGACTTGGCCCTCGAGCCGGCCCTGCCCGCCGGCCACGATCGTGTCGTGGTCGTCGCGGAGGACGCGCAGCAGGTTCCGTGCGTCGAGTCGCGCCGGCATGCGGAACGCGGTGACGGCGGGTGAAGCGAACCGCTCGTCGGCGAGCAGCGCGAGGCCGAGCGCCTGCAGGCCGCGGCGCGTCGCGAAGGCGAGGTCCCGATGGCGCCGGATGATCGCGTCGAGGCCCTCTTCGGACATCAGGCGCATCGACTCCTGAAGCGCGATGATGACCGTGTTCGCGGGGGTCTGCGGCGTCTGCCCCTTCTCGAGCGAGGTCTTCGACCGCATGAGGTCGAAGTACGCCTTCGGAAGGTTCGAGGTCTCGTAGGCCTTCCATGCGGCGGCGCTCATCGTCACCATCGCGATCCCGGGTGGCGCGCCCCAGGCCTTCTGGGAAGCGGTGACGCAGACGTCGATGCCCCACTCGTCGATCGCGAGCTCGGCCGCGCCCGCGCCCGAGACGCTGTCGACGATGAGCAGTTTGCCGGACTCGCGAACGACCTCGGCGATCTCCTTCAGAGGGTTGAGGACGCCGGTCGACGTCTCGTTGTGCGTGACGAGGACCGCCTTCGCGCCGAGGCTGCCCTTCTCCTTCGCGAGCTCGTCGCGGACAAGGTCTGGCTCGACCGCGCGGCCCCACGGAACGTCGACGCGACGGGCATCGACGCCGTACGACCTCGCGATCGCGTGGAAGCGCTCGCCGAACGCACCGTTGCTGAACGCGACGACCTTGTCCTGCGCCGAAAGCGTGTTGGCGATCGCGGCCTCCATGCCGCCGGATCCGGAACAGGTAAGCAGCAGCACGTCTCCTTCGGTCCGCAGGAATTCCTGGAGCGCGCGCGTGATCGCCGCGAGCAGCGCCGCGAACTCGGGGCCGCGGTGGTTGATCATCGGCCGCGCCGACGCGGCGAGCACCGTTTGCGGCACGAAGGTGGGTCCGGGGATGCGGAGGTTCTGCGGGCGGTACATGGGCAGCCGTCCTCTCTCTGTTCGCCGGGAAAGCGCTCCCTATGATGACGCTCTGAAGCTCGCTCCGTCCATCCTCTCGGCCGATTTCGGGCGCTTGGCGGATGCCGCCGCCGCGGCAGAACGGGGCGGCGCCGACTGGCTGCACGTCGACGTGATGGACGGCCATTTTGTGCCCAATCTCACATTCGGGCCGAAGATGGTCGAAGACCTGCGCCGGGCTACGGCACTCCCGCTCGACGTGCACCTCATGATCGAGCGGCCCGAGATCTGGATCGAGCGCTTCGTCTCCGCCGGCGCGACGTACGTCACGATCCACGTGGAGGCCACGACCGACGTCGCCGGAACGCTCGAGCAGATCCGCCGCCTGGGGGCGCGGCCCGGCGTGACGCTCAACCCGGAGACGCCGCTCGACGCGCTGCTGCCGCACCTCGTCGAGGCCGACCTGGCGCTCGTCATGAGCGTCCATCCCGGATTCGGTGGCCAGTCATTCATCGATGGGTCGCTCGAGCGCGTCCACGAGGTGCGTCGTTTCCTCGACGACCGCGATCTGCAGGCGGAGCTCGAGGTCGACGGCGGGGTCAAGCCCGACAACGCGCGCGCGATCGTCGCGGCGGGCGCGACCGTCCTTGTCGCGGGCTCCGCCGTCTATTCGGCCGCGGACGGGCCCGCCGCGGCGCTGCGCAGGTTCCGCGAGGCCGCGGCGGTCTGAGCCGGCGCGCGCGATGTCGCACCATGGCGCGTCGGCCCGCGATCGCCGCAGTCACCCCCGGCGAGGGTCGCCGGTCTCTGCACATTCAGCCAAGCGGACCAGGTCATGAACGCGCGCCGCTGGTCGTGAACGCGCGCCGCCGGAGCGCGACCTAAGCGGCCGCAC
>JBBPYG010000117.1:0-8495 GCA_038200085.1 Candidatus Limnocylindria bacterium
GCGCCTGCCCGACGGGCTCTGGGAACAGGTCGAGCGCGGACTGGCGACCATCGAACGCGCGACGGGGAAGCGCTTCGGCGACGCCGCCGATCCGCTCCTGGTGTCCGTCCGGTCGGGCGCCGCGCAATCGATGCCCGGCATGATGGACACCGTCCTCAACCTGGGACTCACCGACGAGACGCGCCGCGGCCTCGCCGCGCTGACGCGTAACGAGCGGTTCGCTCTCGACGCGCACCGGCGCTTCATCCAGATGTTCGGGCACATCGTGCTCGAGATCGACGCCGACCGGTTCGCGAAGGCGCTCGATGACGCCAAGAAGCGAAGCGGCGCGGCGAGCGACGCGGAACTCTCGAGCGACCAGCTGACGCGGCTGGTCGACCGGTTCAAGAGCATCGTCCAGGAGGTGACGGGGAAACCTTTCCCCTCGGATCCGCACGCGCAGCTCCGCCTCGCGGTCGAGGCCGTATTCAGATCGTGGTTCGGAAAGCGTGCGGTCGACTACCGCGCGGCGATGAAGATCCCGGACGACCTCGGCACCGCGGTGAACGTCCAGTCGATGGTGTTCGGGAACATGGGCGACGACTCCGGCACCGGCGTCGCCTTCACCCGCGATCCCAACACGGGGGAGCACGTCCTGTACGGCGAGTACCTTCTCAACGCGCAGGGCGAGGACGTCGTCGCCGGGATCCGGACGCCCGAGAAGATCGCGACGCTGCGCACCCAGCTGCCGCCGGTCTACCGCCAGTTCGAGCAGATCGCGAAGAAGCTCGAGCGCCACTACCGCGACGTCCAGGACCTGGAGTTCACGATCGAGCGCGGCAAGCTCTACATGCTCCAGACGCGTGCCGCCAAGCGGACCGCGCGCGCCGCCGTGCGCATCGCGACAGACATGGTCCGCGAGCGCGTGCTCACGCGGGAGGAGGCGCTGCAACGGGTCGAGCCGTCGCAGGTCGAGCAGCTCCTGCTGCCTGGCTTCGATCCACGCGAGGTCGAGGCGGCGCGCGCGGCCGGGCGCTACCTCGCCAAGGGCCTGAACGCGTCGCCGGGCGCCGCGACCGGAAAGGCCGTGTTCGACGCCGACCGCGCCGTCGAGCTGAAGGGCGCGAAAGAGCTCGTCGTGCTGGTCCGGCCCGAGACGAGTCCCGACGACTTCCACGGGATGGTCGCGGCGACGGGCATCCTCACCGCGCGGGGCGGCTCCACGAGCCACGCCGCGGTCGTCGCGCGCGGCCTCGGCCTGCCCTGCGTGGCCGGGTGCTCGGCGCTCTCGATCGACCTCGCGAAGCGCGAGATGCGCGTGGGCGAGGCGGTCATCAGGGAGGGCGAGGCCATCTCGATCGATGGCACGACGGGCGAGGTCTTCAAGGGCGAGTTGCCGACGATCGAGCCGACGTTCGAGGAGGAGAAGGAGCTCATCCGGCTCCTCTCGTGGGCGGACAAGGTGCGCCGCCTCGGGGTCTGGGTGAACGCCGACACGCCAGAGGAGTGCGCGCAGGCGCGGCTGTTCGGAGCGGAGGGCGTCGGGCTCGCCCGGACGGAGCACATGTTCCGGCAGGCCGAACGCCTACCGCACGTCCAGGACATGATCATGGCCGACACGGAGGACGGGCGCCGCGCGGCGCTCGCGAAGCTGCTGCCCTTCCAGCAGGGCGACTTTCGCGAGATGTTCAAGGCGATGAACGGCCTGCCCGTTGTGATCCGGCTCATCGACCCTCCCCTGCACGAGTTCCTGCGCGAGTTCGCCGACGTTGACATCGACATCGCGGTGGCGCAGGCCACGGGCAAGGAGGGGCCAGACCTCGAGGAAAAGCGCGCGATCTACCGCCGCCTCCAGCAGCTGCACGAGGACAACCCGATGCTCGGGCTCCGCGGTTGCAGGCTCCTTTTGGTCTACCCCGAGATCCTCGAGATGCAGATCCGCGCGATCCTCGGCGCCGCGGCGGACGTGGCCGAGCGTCGCGTCGTCGCGAAGCCGGAGATCATGATGCCGCTCGTCGGGACGATGGGTGAGCTCGACCGCCTGCACGAGCAGGTCTACGCCGTCGCGAAGGCCGTGGAGGGCGAGCGCAAGAGGCGCATCCCCTTCAAGTTCGGCACGATGATCGAGATCCCGCGCGCGTGCATCATCGCCGACCAGATCGCCACTAAGACGGAATTCTTCTCCTTCGGCACGAACGACCTGACCCAGACCGTGCTGGGGATCTCGCGCGACGATGCGCAGAAGAGCTTCCTGACGCGCTACGTCGAGCAGAAGATCATCGCGGACGACCCGTTCCAGGTGATCGACCGCGAAGGCGTCGGCGCGATGATGCGCATGGGGGTCGAGCGCGGGCGAAAGACGAAGCCGGATCTCAAGGTGGGCATCTGCGGCGAGCACGCTGGAGAGTCGAGCAGCGTCGCGTTCTGCCACGACATCGGCCTGACGTACGTGTCGCCGTCGACGTTCCGCGTGCCGGCGGCGCGCCTAGCGGCCGCCCAGGCCGCGCTGGCGTCGCCGTCGCGCGACCGCTAGAAGCGGCGGTCCGCGTAGCCTTTAGGGCGGTGGCCACCCAGACCGATCCGCTCGCGCGACTGTCGCGGACCAGGTCCGTCGCCGCGCTCCGGATCCGCGAGCGGCACGAGGAGCTGGAGGCGCGGGAGCTCGCGCTCGCGGGAACGCGGTCGGTGGCGGCCGAGCGCGACGTCGCCGAGGACCCCTCGCCCACCCGCACCGCGTTCGAGATCGACCGCGACCGCATCGTCCACAGCAAGGCCTTCCGCCGTACCAAACACAAGACGCAGGTCTTCCTCGCGCCCGTCGGCGACCACTACCGCACGCGCCTAACGCACATCCTCGAGGTGAATCAGATCGGCCGCGCGATGGCGAGCGCGCTCCGCCTCAACGAGCACCTCGTGGAGGCGACCTCTCTCGGCCATGACATCGGCCACACCCCGTTCGGCCACGTGGGCGAGGAGCTGCTCGCGAGATTCCTCCCTGACGGCTTCCGGCACAACGAGCAGAGCGTGCGGATCGTCGAAAAGCTCGAGAAGAACGGCCGCGGGCTGAACGTCACGCGACAGGTCCGCGACGGGATCCTCAAGCACAGCGCCCCGACCGAGGGCGGCCTCGAGACCGCCGCGTGGGGAGTTCCCGCGACCTCGGAAGGGTGGGTCGTCCGTTTCGCCGACAAGATCGCGTACCTGCACCACGACACGGACGACGCGATGCGCGCGGGGATCATCGACGAGGAGGACATCCCGCGCGAGGTCAGGTCGGCGCTCGGCCACAGCCGCGCCGAGCGGCTCGACACGATGGTGTACGACGTCATCGTGAACTCGTACGAGCAGCACGAGGTGGCGATGAGCGCCGAGGTGCTCGAGGCGACGAACGCGCTGCGCGACTGGATGTTCGACAACGTGTACCTCGCCGGCCCCGCGAAGACCGAGGACACGAAGGCGCAGGGGGTCCTGTGGGATCTCCTGGAGCACTTCGAGCGCTTCGCCGACCGGATGCCGGCGGAGCACCAGCGCATCGCGGCCGACGAGGGCGTCAAGCGCGCCGTGGCCGACTACGTCGCGGGTATGACCGACGGCTATGCCCTCGACATGTACGAAAGCCTGTTCATCCCGGCCGCGTGGAGCCGGCGCTGACGGGGGTCTGACTGCCCGGGGACTTCGACCTCGTCAAGGAGCGGGTGGACCTCGTCCAGCTCGTGGGCGAGCGGGTGTCGCTGCGCAGGGCGGGGCGCACTTTCAAGGGGCTGTGTCCCTTCCACGCCGAGAAGACGCCCTCGTTCACGGTCGATCCGGACCGCCGGACGTACAAGTGCTTCGGGTGCGGTGAGGGAGGCGACGCGTTCGACTGGATGATCAGGATGGAAGGTCTCGACAAGGCGGGCGCGCTGACCACGCTCGCCGAGCGCGCCGGCGTGGAGCTCACCCGGCGCACGGCCACCGAGGGTGAGCGCGAAAAGCGCCTCCGCAGCGCCCACGAGACGGCGCACTTCTACTTCCGTCAGGCGCTTCGCGGGACCGACCCGGGAAGGGCGGCCGCGGCGTACCTGGAGCGACGCGGCATCGCGGCGAAGAGCGGCGAGGCGTTCGGTCTCGGCTACGCCCCTGAGCAGCGGGACGGACTCGTGTCGTACCTGCGCCGGAAGGGCTTCAGCGACGACGAGAGCCTCGGTGCGGGGCTGGCGGTGGCCACCGAGCGCAGCGGCCTGGTGGACCGGTTCCGCGACCGGCTCATCGTCCCGATACGCGATGGCCGCGGCCGCATCATCGCGTTCGGGGGGCGCGCGATGCGGCCGGATCAGCCCGCGAAGTACATCAACTCCCCGCAGACCCTGCTATTCAACAAGAGCGCCACGCTGTACGCGCTCGACGCGGCCCGGGCGGCCATCCGTCGCGCCGGGCGGGCGGTGATCGTCGAGGGCTACTTCGACGCGATCGTCGCGCACCAGGAAGGTTTCGACACCGTCGTGGCGTCGATGGGCACCGCACTCACCGAGGATCAGTACCGGGTCCTCGAGGCGATGAAGATCGAGAGGGCGGTGGTCGCCTTCGACGCGGACGAGGCCGGGAGCCGGTCCGCGGAGTCGCGCGGCCGCGAGCTCGCACGCGTCGCGCGGCGGGCGAGCTCGCGCGCCGGGCGGGGCGCCCTCTCAGCCCGCACCGGGCTCGGCGTGTACGTCGCGCTCCTGCCTGGTGGGGACCCCGACGAGCTGATCCGGCGAGATCGTGACGCCTTCGCCGCGGTGATCGAGGCGGCGAAGCCGGCCCTCGAGTTCGTCATCGAGCGGACGGCAGGCCGCCACGACCTGGGCGGCCCGGACGGCAGGCGGCATTTCCTGGCGGAGGCGCTGCCGCTGCTCGCCGACGAGCCCGACGCGCTGACACGGGAGCTGTACCTCGGCATGCTGTCGCGGCTAACGGGCGTCGAGCAGGACGCCCTTCGCCGGAGCGCCGTCGCGGATCCTGCCGGCGGCGATCGCCTGGCGCGCCGCGCGCCCCATGCGGGCTCACCGGAGGCGGGCGTCCCGGCCGCGACGAAACAAATCGCTGTCGCGGAGCGTTACCTGATGGCACTATTAGGGCAGTTCCCGGAAGAAGCGGAGCGCGTCGAGCTGGCACCAGACGACCTGACCGACCCGGAGCACAGGGAGATCTTCGAGCTGCTGCGAGCGGGTGAACGTCCAAGTGCTGGCTTTCCTGCCGAACTGGCTGGCGCCCTCCAGGCCGCGTCCAGCGGGGCCGTGGAGGCGTCGGGCATGGAC
This sequence comes from Candidatus Limnocylindria bacterium, assembly GCA_038200085.1. Taxonomy (GTDB): domain Bacteria; phylum Chloroflexota; class Limnocylindria; order P2-11E; family P2-11E; genus JALYKU01. The sequence continues at coordinate 5,256 of JBBPYG010000117.1, forward strand.
CCGGAGCAGGCCGCCCTGGCGATCGGCACGGCCGCGCTGCGCCTACGGGAACGGAACCTGCGGCACCGGCTGTCGGTGGCGCGGGCGTCGCTGGCACGCGACACCGGCGAAACGGACGCGATAGACACCGAGGTCGCCCGCCTGGGCGAGGAGCTCGACGCGCTGATGAGAGCGCGCGAGCGGCGGGGACGCCGCACCGGGAATGAGGAACGGGAAGAGGATCGATGAAGACACCGACGAAGGAAAAAGAGACCGCCGCGAAGCCGCCGGAGAGGGTGGGCATCCACCCCGAGCACCGTGAGCAGGCGGAGCGGCTGCTCGCGCGCGGAAAGCAGCAGGGCTACGTCACGCAAGAGGACATCGTCCGCGCCCTGCCCGACGCAGAGCCGGGCGAGGTCGAGGAGCTGCTGCTGACGCTCGACGACAACAGCGTCGAGATCCTCGAGGCGGAGCGCGGCCCCAACTGGTCGCAGGTCAAGGAAGAAGAAGAAGAGACCGAGGAGATGCAGCGCGAGGACAGCGTGGCCGCCGTCCTCGCGAGCGACCTGATCAGCGTCGACGACCCGGTCCGCATGTACCTCAAGGAGATCGGGAAGGTCCCGCTGCTGACCGCCGAGGAGGAGGTGAACCTCGCCAAGTCGATCGAGCTCGGCGAGATGGCGCTCGTGTCGCCAAGCCTCTCGGTGGTGCACCTGTACGAGCTGGGCGTCGAGGTCAAGAAGCGCATGGCGCTCGGCCGACCGAAGGAGTTCGTCGACGAGGCGACCCGCTTCACCGGCAAGGCGCTGCGACGAACGCTGACGGATGAAGAGGGCTCGAAGAGCCTCAAGCGCGTCACGAACCGCCTGCTGAAGCTTCGCGAGCCGCTGAAGGCCGAAGCCAACAGCAAAGAGATCTCGACCGAGGCGCGCGTGCTGATCGAAGAGCTCGTGTTGATCATCGACGGCGCGAAGCGGGACGCGGAGCGCCTCACGTTCCGGATCCTGCCGGCGTACGCGAAGATCCACGGGCCTGCCGAAGGTGCCGAACGCCTGGGCGAGCTGGTGATGCTCGGCGAGGAGCTGCGGATCATCCTCGTCGCCCACCTCGACAAGCTGGTGCAGGCGGACCCGGACGAGCAGCGCGCGCTTCGCCGGCTCGCTGACGAGCTCATCCAGAAGGGCGACGACGCGCGCCACAATTTGACCGAGGCGAACCTCCGGCTGGTCGTATCGATCGCGAAGAAGTACATCGGGCGCGGCATGAACTTCCTGGACCTGATCCAGGAGGGCAACATCGGGCTCATCCGAGCGGTCGAGAAGTTCGACTACCGCAAGGGGTACAAGTTCTCGACGTACGCGACGTGGTGGATCCGCCAGGCGATCACGCGCGCGATCGCCGACCAGGCGCGGACGATCCGGATCCCGGTGCACATGGTCGAGACGATCAACAAGCTGATCCGTGTATCGAGAGGCCTGCTGCAGGAACTCGGTCGCGAGCCGACGGCCGAGGAGATCGCCGAGCGGATGCTCATCACCGCCGACAAGGTCCGCGAGATCGTGAAGGTCTCGCAGGAGCCCGTCTCCCTAGAGACGCCCATCGGTGAGGAAGAGGACTCGCACCTCGGCGACTTCATCCCCGACAACCAGGCGCTGGCGCCGTCCGATGCGGCGTCGCACAAGCTGCTGAAGGAGCAGGTGGAGAGCGTCCTCGAGGGCCTCTCCGGCCGCGAGCGGCGGGTCCTTCAGCTCCGCTTCGGCCTCGAGGACGGGCGTACCCGCACGCTCGAGGAGGTGGGCCGCGAGTTCAACGTGACGCGCGAGCGCATCCGCCAGATCGAGGCCAAGGCGCTGCGCAAGCTCCGCCACCCGAGCCGCAGCCGCAAGCTGAAGGACTACCTCGAGTAGTGGTGGACCAGGGCGAGCTCGAGCGCCTCGGCTCGGCCTTGCGGCTGGCGGAATCGGCGCTGGAGGAGGCGCTCGAAGCGGCCGAGAACCTCGGAAGCTTCGACCGGCGCTTCGATGTGCCGCGCGCCATCGGCGGCGCGCAGCGGCTGATCGCGAACGCGAACGACGCGGTGGACGCGGCGCGGGTCAGGTAGTCAGCGACCGAACATCGCTGTTTGCATCAGACCATCAAGCTCGTTGATGCTATGATGCGCCGATGCGGACCACCATCACCCTCGATCCGGATGCGGAGGCGCTGCTGCAGCGGTCGATGCGCGAGCGCGGCTGGACCTTCAAGGAGGCTGTCAACCACGCGATCCGGGCGGGCTTGGCGCGACCCGGGGCGCGGGAACTTTCGCGCACACCAACGTTTCGGATGGGTCACGAGCCGGTGATCCCGTGGGATAAGGCGCTGCGGATGGCAGGGGAGATCGAGGACGACGAGCTCGTCCGCCGGCTCGCTGCGCGCAAATAGGCGGTGAAGCTCGTCGACGCCAACGTCCTGCTCTACGCCGTGAACGAGGATGCGCCGCATCATGCCGCCGCCCGCTCGTGGCTGGACGACGCATCGCAGTCGCCGGAGGCGCTTGGTTTCGCGTGGATCGTGCTGCTCGCGTTCCTGCGGCTCAGCACGCGATCGAGCCTCTTCTCGCGCCCTCTGACGTTGGAGGAGGCGACCGGCATCGTCGAGGTCTGGCTGGGCCGGCCCGCTGCCCTCGTGGTCCAGCCTAGCGGGAGACATCTCAGCCTCCTTCATGGCCTCCTACGCACCGCCGGGACCGCCGCGAACCTGGTGAACGATGCTCACCTCGCGGCGCTGGCGCTCGAGCACGGCGCGGAGGTCGTCTCTTTCGACCGTGACTTCCAGCGTTTCGAAGGGGTGCGGTGGAGCGCGCCGGCGTGACGCCGACATCCAGCCGCGCCCACCGGCGACCCGCTTCTCAGCGCGCGGCGCGGCGACGACTGGCGGCCGCCGGCCGACGTGACCCCGTGGCGGCTGCGATCCGCCACGGGGTGTCCGCGGGCAACGCTTCCCGAAGCAGCGGCTCCAGCGTGACGATGTAGCGCGCCAGCCGCGCGGCGACATCGCCGCGCACGCGTTCATCGAGAACCCGGAGCTGCACGCTCTCCCAGATTCGCGCCCATCCGCGGTCCCACTCCTCCAGTCGCACGTCCGGCCCCAGGCCGCGGTGGATCGCGCGCTGGTGGCCGCGGAAGGCGCCGAGCAGCCGCTCGTTCGTGATTGGGTCAGCCTCGAAGTGCAGCCCAAGCTCCAAGACCGCCTGGCGCCGGCGGAGCCAGCACTCGTAGTGGA
>JBBPYG010000118.1:0-16764 GCA_038200085.1 Candidatus Limnocylindria bacterium
CCGTGACGCTTGTTGCGCCCACGTGCTTGTCCCCGTCGTCGGCTCGAGCACTGACGCGGGCGGTGATGGCGTAGCTCCCCGCGGGCACCTGGCGACCGCTGTCGTCGCGCTGGTCCCACGTGAATGAGACGGACGTGCGCTGCCCGGCCGCGAGCTCGGGACCCGGGACGTCAAGGCTGATGACGCGCACGCGCGCGGCGTCGGTCTGCGGTGCGTTCAAGGGATAGACCTCGATCCGGACTGGAGAGGTGAGCCTGGCCGCGTCCGCGGCCGTGATCTTGACCAACCCACCGATCGGGCGCCCGGTCACCTGCTCGGGTGAGGTCACATCGATGCCGATCCGTGGGGTCGCCGGGAACGGCCCGCTGGATGGAAGGAAACTCATGCGGCCGCTGGTCGAGCCCCAGATGGCCGCCACGAGCGCGATCGCGATGAGAATAGGCGCAGCGACCGGCCAACCGCGCCGCCGGATCGGCGACCGAAAACGGACACTATAGGCAATCATTCACTACTTCTCCACGGAACATCACTTCGCGACACCATACGAACAGTATGCGTCGGGCCCGAGGTAGTAGATGCCGTCTTGCCATACCGTGTGCCACGCCTCCGTAAAGTAATTGTGGGCGGGTTCCCACCACGCCCGCCAGAACCACGTCGTGTAGGCCTCTGCGTTGGTGGAAGCACCGTAATAGGCAAAATCATCGAGGTAGGCGCCGTCTTTGTAGAAGTTGCCGTGAACGTTGTTGGAGGCAGCGCTATCCGTCCGGGTCCACCCGCCGCCGCGGAGCCATGTGCCCGAGCCTGGGTAGTCGGTCCACCAGATGCCGCACCGGGCGTCGATTGCGGGCGCCTTAAGGAGGGCGGCATATCTCCCGGAGGAGGCGCGCGCAGACAACGCACCTGACGTTCCGCCATTTGAGTGAACCACCCCTGCTGCTATCAAGGCTTCGACCTCGGGCAGCCGGGCTAGAACTGCGCGCCGGATTGCCGTCTCATCCGCCGGCGTCATGGTCGCGAGTTCGCTGGGCGTCGTGGGCATGCGCACCCCTAGCGAGGTCGCGGTAACGGGTCCCGTGATGTCGCCCCAGCGAGGCGGCGACGCGCTGACGGGAGAGGACGTGGCAACGAGCAGGAGCACGACCGCGCACCATGCGAATGGCAAAGACCACGTTCTCACGAAAGAACCTCCCTATTTCTCGCACCCTTTTGGCGAAGCGATCCCATCGACGGAACTCGACTGTCGTCGTCCGATGACGCAGTCAGTCAGTAAACGCTTGTGCTTGCCGAGCACATGGCTTGGGAGCCTGCACTGTTCACCGTTGCCGTCTGGACGTACGTGCCCGTCGCGCCGAACCAGTGGGTGAACGAAGTCGAGCTGCCGGTCACGTTCCGTGACTCGTGGACGTTGTCGCCGTAGCTCAGCGTTACGCTGTAGCTGCCGTAGCCGCCGGCCAGGTGCACCACGTAGTCGGCAGCAGCCCCGAGCGCAACGCTCGGCGTGAGGTTCTCGATCGAGCAGTCAACTGGATCGGCCAGCGTGCCCGCGAGCGCGGCGGTCGGCGCGACCGCCCACAGCACGATGCACGCGGCAGTGGACAGATTGAGAATGCGGCGCATCGGTCGCTCCGTTCTGTTTCACGACCCGTCCGATCGGTCCGGCTTCCACAATGAACGTCGACGGTCGAGAGGCAATCGTCGCAACCACGCGCATTGCACCCTTGTAACGCGTCGGGTGTAACGCGTCGAGTGCGAGGAACTTCAGCTGGCTGACAACGCCGTAGGTAAAGGCACCGCGCTCCCGTTCAGCGAGCGGGCGTTCGAGGCCTTCCACGCCGAGACCTTCCCGGCGGTCTGGACGATGGCTCGACGCCTCTGCCGGGACGAAAGCGAGGCCCACGACATCGCCCAGGAGGCGTATCTGGCGGTCTATCGATACTGGCGGGATGGCAAGCTGCGGGAGCCACCGCGTCTGCTGTTGTTCCGGGTCGCGCAGCGAGGAGCCGCCGACGTGCTCCGCGCCAGGGCGCGCCGCGAGCGGATCTTCGCCGCCCTGCCGAAGGCTGAAACCGTCGCCTGGCCGGACCGGGATCTCCGGGACGCGCTGGCCATGCTGAAGCCTGAAGACGCGGCGCTCGTTTTGCTGCAGGGCGCCCGCGGGTCTGAGCTACGCGTAGCTCGCTCGGATGAGCGGCCAGTCGGTCGACACCATCCGCTCACGGCTCTTTCGCGCCCGTCGGGAGCTGCGCCGGGCGCTGTCCGGTGAGCGCCGATGACGGGCTCGCACCGGATCGGTCCGCAACCGGTCGAAGCGCTGATTGTCGCGGCCGCTGACCGGGAGCTCGATCGGCAGACGGAGGAACAGCTGGACGCGCACCTGATGACGTGCCCTGAATGTGCGTCCGTTGCGGCCGAGCACTCGCGTCTGCTGGACCGGCTCCGGCCCCTTCCGAATGCCGACGCAGTGCGGCACCGATCGCTCTCCCGCATTCGCGCATCGCTCCAGCCGCGACAGCGTGTTCCGCTTCTTGAGCTCGGGTTGGCCATCACCGTCGTGGCGCTCGTCGTCGCCGGCGCTGTAGCCGTTCGCAGGGGGGCGGACCCGTACGCACCGCAGCGCGAGGTCGTGCTCGAGAGCGCTCAGGACGCCGCCGGACACCAGATGGTGATCACCGTCGAGGAGGGACGCTTCGCCGCGTCGCCCGGCGAAACGACCGGTGTGATCGCTCGCGCGCACATCGACCTCGCGCCGGAGACGACGGGGCGAGCCGAGTTGCGATTCGCCGCTCCAGGCGAAGCCTACGGCGTGCTTGCGGCCGCGCCCGAACTCGCGGGTTTGCATTCGCTCTCGCTGGAGGGTCGCTTCCCACGGCCGCCGACCGCGACGACGTACGAAGTCTGGATTCACTTCGTCCTGCCAGCGCCGATCGAAGGCCCCCGCGTCCTCGTGGACCTCTACCCGGTCCCAGGTGGATCGCGTGCTCGCATGCATTAACGCGGGGAATCGGGTCCGCGCCGCACGCCGGCTTCCCACCGGCAGAAGGGAAGGCGACTCCCATCCCTACCGATCCCTGCTTTCTCTACCTACCCTGGCCGGGCGGATCCAGGCCCGCGCTTCTCATCCGGGAGGACGCGATGGCGATCCCGATGCTATCGGCGTTCGCCGCGGAGGAGAGAAAGTGGATCCTGCTCGAGGAGCGGCTGCGCGAGGCGGCGGAGTTTCGCGCGGCGGATCGAGGAGCAGCGCGGTACGCGGCTGGGCGAGGTTACCGCCACGCTGGACGGCTACGCCGATCGGATGAAGGCGGCCGCGGTCTCGTAGGACCCAATCGACCTCGTGGATGGGGCTACCGGCGCACCCCGCGCAGGAAGAGGTGGTGCTCCGAGGCGGAGCTCCTCGGCGCCCGGCGCTTCGCTGAGCCCATAGCGCGCGCGCAGCTCGGCCACGCGCGCCGGGTCGGCCGGCCCGGCGGCGAGGTGCTCGCTGAACTCGCGGAAGTACTGCTCGAAACCGGCGGGCCAGATGATCTCGACGATCCGCGCCTGCTCCGGTCCCGCGTTCCAGAAGGCGTGCGGGATGCCGCGTGGCTTCACGACGTAGGTGCCCGGTCCGCACGTGATGTCGCGGTCACCGAGGCGGAAGCCCACCTCTCCCTCGAGCACGTACGAGAGCTCGTCCTCACGCTCGTGGGTGTGGGGCGGCGCGAACGCGCCCGGCGCCATCGGGTGCTCGACGATCGTGAACGCGCCGCCGGTCTGCTCCGCGGCGATCTTGAAGACGATGCCGAGCGCGCCCAGCGACGCGACCTCACCGGCGCCGGGTGGGACGGCGAGCGTGTCGGGGTCCTTCACTTGCCTCTGAACACGGGCTTCCGCTTCGCGACGAAGGCCTCGACCCCTTCCTTCTTGTCCTCCGTAGCGAACAGGAGGTAGAACGCCTTGCGTTCGAACTCCAAGCCCGCGTCGAGCGTGCTGTTCTGTGCGAGGTCGATCGCTTCGATCGCCAGGCGTACGGCGATCGGCGGCTTCTCGGCGATGGTGCGCGCGAGCGCCTTCGCGTCGTCGAGCCACGTCGCCGCCGGGTACACCTGAGCCACGAGGCCGATCGCCTTGGCCTCCTCCGCTGTCACGCGCCGACCCGTGAGGATGATCTCCATCGCGCGGTACTTGCCCACGGCGCGGGTCAGCCGCTGCGTGCCGCCCGCGCCGGGGATGATCCCGAGGTTCACCTCCGGCTGGCCGAACTGCGCGGTCTCGGACGCGACGATGATGTCGCACACCATCGCGAGCTCGCAGCCGCCGCCGAGGCAGTAGCCGGACACGGCGGCGACGACCGGCTTCTTCACCCGGCGGATCCGTTCCCACCGTGTGGTGAGGTCGTCGATGAGCATCGTGACGGGGGTGGCCTCGACGAAGGCCTGCTTGATGTCGGCCCCCGCCGCGAACGCCTTTTCGCTTCCCGTCAACACGACGCAGCGGATCGCGTCGTCGGCGTCGAGCGCCTCGAGCGCGCCGAAGAGCTCGTCCATGAGCTCCTCGTTCAGCGCATTGAGTACCTCGGGACGGTCGAGCTGCACGACGGCGATCGGCGGTTCGCGCAGGACCTTGATGGTGGGCATCGGCGAAGTATCTACCGGAGCTGGCCCTTCGGCGGCGGCTGGCACACGGGGCAGCGATCGGCCTCGTCGTCGCCCGAGCGGCTGCGCACGATCCGCCCGCCGCATCGCGGGCACGGCTGCCCCTCCCGGCCGCGGATCCGCATGTGCGTCCGGACCTTCACGCCGAGCTCGAGCGGCAGCCCGGCCTCGACGGCCCCCACGGCGTCGCGCAGCACCGATGCGATCGCGTCGCGCAGGTCGCCGAGCTGCGCGTCCGACAGCGCCCGCACCGGCAGCTTCGGATGCAGCCGGGCCTGCCAGAGGATCTCGTCCGCGTACGCGTTCCCGATACCCGCGATGAACCGCTGGTCCATCAGGAGGTTGCGCACCTCCTTTCGCGTCGCCCGGGCGCGCCGCGCGAACTCCTCACGGGTCCACTCCAGCGCGCCGGCGTCGGGGCCGAGGTCCGCGTAGCCGGGGATCTCCGGCGGATCGCCGCGGAAGATGTAGACCTTTCCCATCTTGGTGTCGTCGCGGTAGCGCAGCTCCCGCTCGCCCTCGATCTCGAGGCGCAGCCGCGTGTCGCGCGTGGCCTTCGCACCGACGGATGCCAGGAGGAAGAGCCCGGAGAGCATGGGATTCACCACCATCGCGACGCCGTCGTCGAGGTCGAACGCGACGAACTTCCCGCGATGCCGCACGGCGGCGAAGCTGCGCCCCGTCAGCAGTTCCGACGGAGGCGCCGACGAGCGGAGCACCACCGGATCGCCCGTGCGGACACCTACGACGACGCGTCCCACGAGCGCGGCCTCGAGGCGGTCGCGCAGCACGTGGAGGTCCGGCCACTCCGGCATCGGCGGCGTTCCTCAATCCGCGACGGCGGAGAGCCACCGCGGCTCGGGGAGCGCGAAGCGGCGCGCCGCCCACCCGAGCGTCGCCTTGAACTGGCGCCGCTGGATAGACCGCAGGCGCGGCAGTCCTTTGACCGGCGGGCGCCACGCGCGGTCGGCGAAGTATCCGGCGATCCCGGCGACCGACGCGTCCATCGCGCGCTCGCGAAGCGGGAGCACTTCGGCGTAGTGCGCTGCGACGCGCTCCGGCGGCGGCCCACCTTCGGCCGCGATCGACTGCGCGAAGGCGGCGAGGTCGAACTCGTGCGGGCCAACGCTGGCGAACGGCCAGTCGAAGATGCGCAGCTGCTCGCCCTGGAGCCGCACGTTGTCGGAGCGGGTGTCGAAGTGGAGCAGCGCGAAGGGAGGCCGGAGCGTCCGCAGCCTGGACTCATGCGCGCGCAGCGCCGGCAGCGCGACGTTGAGCCACTCCTCCGCCTCGCCGCGCCGGCGGCGCGCGAGCCGCGCGGTGCCCGCCACCTCACCGCTCCGCGCGAGTCGTCCCCAGTACACGCCGAACTCGTGGTGCTGCGTCCGCGAGAGCCAGCGGGGCAGCCGGTCGCCAACGGTCGAGGCGTGGAAGGCGGCGTACGCACGCGCGGCGCGTCGCGCCGACCCTGACGTCCAACGCGGGCTCCCCCCAGGACCGAGATCCTCGAGCACCAGCACGCACCACCGCTCGATGTCGAACGCGCCGAAGAAACGGGGCGCCCACGGCGCGATGCGTTCGCCGAGCTCGCGGTACACCTTTGCCTCGCGAGGCATCGCCCACTTCACCGACTCGTGCGTCGGATAACTGCTCTTGAAGAAAGCGCGCCGGCCATCGGCCAGCGTGAGTCGGAACGTCGCCGACGGCCCATAGCCGCCGTAGACACGCAGCGCCCGCGTCACGCGGGAGCCGACGAGCCGTTCGGTTTCGGCCCGCACCGCCGCGGGCACGGACGGCCACGGCGGCTTCTCTTCGCGGATCCGAGCGCGCGAAGCCGATCCATCGGAGCGTATGGATCGCCGTCTGCCGTCGCGACGCGCGACCATCAGCCGCGCAATGTCAGCGGAGACCCGGCGTCACGCGCGCGGAGCGGACTGCGCCGTCACCTCTTCGCGCATGCGCGCCCACGCCTCGCGCGCGTCCTCGACCGAGCCCTCGTCCTCGATCGTCGAGATGTCGCCGGGGTCGCGGTCGAGCGTCACGGCCTTCAGCACACGGCGCATGATCTTGCCACTCCGCGTCTTCGGGAGCATGTCGACGAAGTTGAGCTCGCCGATCACGGCGACCGGGCCGAGCTCGCGGCGCACGCTGTCGAGGAGCTCCCGCTTCAGCTGCTCCGACGGCTGGCTGCCCTGCTTCAGAACGACGAACGCGGAAATGACCTCGCCGCGCAGCTCGTCGGGGCGTCCGGTGGCGCCGGCTTCGGCCACCGCCGGGTGGCGGAGGAAGGCGGTCTCCACCTCGATCGTCCCGAGGCGGTGACCCGCGATCTTGATGATCTCGTCCGCGCGGCCGCTGAACCAGACGTACCCCTCGTCGTCGATCGCCGTCGCGTCGCCCGTGAAGTAGACGCGCTGGCCGGGCACCTTCTCCCAGTAATCGGCGGCGTACCGTTCGGGCTCGCCCCAAAGGCGCGGTGTGAGCCCCGGGAACGGACGCGTGATCACGAAGATGCCCTTCTCCCCGGGCGCGCACGGCTGCCCTTCCGGCGTCATCACCTTGGCCTCGATCCCCGCCAGCGGAACGCCCGACGACCCCGGCTTGATGGGCAGCAGCTCGACGCCGTAGGGATTGCCGACCACGGGTCCGCCGGTCTCCGTCTGCCAGTAGTGGTCGACCACGGGGATGCGATCCTTCAGGACCTCTTTTTGCAGCCATTCCCAAGCCGGCGCGTTCAGGACCTCGCCCGCGCAGAACACGCGCTCGAGTGACCCGAGGTCGTGCTTCTGGGCGGCGGCCGTCCCGTAGCGCATCAGCAGCCGCACCGCGGTCGGCGAGGTGAACACGCCCGTCGCGCGCTCCCGCTCGACGACCCGGTAGAAGGTCTCGGCGTCGGGGTGGTCGAGGGCGCCCTCGTACGCGAGCGTCGTGCAGCCGGCGAGCAGCGGGCCGAACACGATGTAGGAGTGGCCCACGACCCAGCCGATGTCCGACGTCGACCACCACACGTCCGTCGGGCGCAGCGCGAACATCCACGCGGCCATCGCGCGCACGAACACCTGATATCCGCCGTGGGTGTGGACGGCGAGCTTTGGCTTCGCGGTGGTGCCCGACGTCGCGAGGATGTAAGCCGGCTCGTTCGACTCGAGCTCGACGTGGGCGCCATCGTGGCCGGCGCCGCCGGCGAGGAATGCGTCCCACGTGAGATCGCGCCCCGCAGTCATCGCGACCTCCTTGCCGCGCCGCAGGATCACGACTCGCTCCACCGTGTCGGCGCCTGCGACCGCCTCGTCGACGATGCCCTTCAGCGGCACGTCCTTTCCCTTGCGGTAGGTGACGTCAGTCGCGAACACGGCGCGAGCGCCGGACATACGGATCCGCTCCCCGAGCGCGCCCGCGCCGAATCCCGCGAAGACGACGATGATCACCGCCCCGATGCGGATCGCGGCGAGCATGAGGACGATCGCCTCAGCGCAGGTCGGCATGTAGATCGCGATACGGTCGCCCTTCGCGATGCCCAGGCCCTGGAGCGCCGCGGCGACGCCAACGACCTCGCGCTGGAGCTCGCCGTACGCCAGGGTGCGCCGCTCGCCGCGTTCGTTATGCGCGATCAGCGCGAGGCGCTCGCCGTGGCCCGCCGCGACGTGGACGTCGACGCAGTTGTAGCTGAGGTTCGTGCGCCCGCCGCTGAACCACTTGAACGTCGGTGGCTCCCACTCGAGGACCGTGTCGAACGGCTTCGCCCAGCGCACCATCCCGGCTGCGCGCCGCCAGAAGCCGTCGGGGTCGTCGGTCGCTTCCTGCTTCCAGGCGCGCACGCGCTCGTTCATTCGCGCTCCCGCAGCTTGTAACGCTGGATCTTCCCTGTGGCCGTCTTCGGGAGGTCGTCGGTGAACTCGATCCAGCGCGGGTACTTGTACGGCGTGATCCGACCCTTCACGAACACCTTGAGCTCGTCCGCGAGGGCGTCGCTCGCGGCCTTGCCGTCCTTCAGCATCACGAAGGCGCGCGGCTTCGTCAGACCGTCCTTGTCCTTCGTGCCGACGACGCCGCACTCCAGCACGGCCGGGTGCTCCATCAGCGCGGCCTCGACCTCCGCGGGCGAGACCCACTGGCCCGAGACCTTCAGCATGTCGTCACTGCGCCCCTCGTACGTGTAGAAGTTCTCTTCGTCGAGGTGGTACTTGTCCCCGGTGACCATCCACGCGCCCCGGAGCGTGGCCTTCGACTTCTCGTGTTTGTTCCAGTAATAGGCGCACGCGCTGTCGCCCGACACCCAGAGGTTCCCCGTATCCCCGGGTGGGAGCTCCTTCTCGTCGTCATCCACGATCTTCGCGCGGTACCCGGGCACGACCGTCCCGCTCGTTCCTCCCTTGGCGCGCCCAGGGAAGTTCGAGATGAAGATGTGCAGCATCTCCGTCGAGCCGATCCCGTCGAGGATCTCGAGGCCGAAGCGCCGCTTCCACTGGTCGAACAGCGTCTTCGGCAACGCCTCTCCCGCCGACACGCAGAAGCGCAGCGACGAGAGGTCGTACGGGAAGTCACTCTCCGGGTAGGCGAGCAGCGCCGCGTAGAAGGTCGGCGCGGTGAAGAGGATCGTCGGCTTCTCGCGCGTGACGAGTCCGTAGACCACATCCGGCGTCGAGCGCTCGGGCTTGTACACCGTCGACGCTCCGACGCGGAACGGGAAGAAGACGCCGTTGCCGAGGCCGTAGGCGTGGAACAGCGGCGACACCGTGAAATGCCGGTCGGCCTCCGTCGTCGCGATGACGTGCGCGCCGTAGGTGTCGGCGCACCAGACCATGTCGTGCTGCAGGTGCACCGCGCCCTTCGGGAAGCCCGTCGTCCCTGATGAGTACAGCCAGAAGCAGGCGTCGTCGGGCGTCGTATCGGCCGGGGCAAGCTCCGCGTCGGCGGCGGCGAGCGCCTCCTCGAACGAGGCGACCGAGGCGCGCCCCGGCTGCCCCGACGGCGCCGCCCCGGTGGCCGCGACGCTGCCGTCCCCCGTCACGAGCACGTGGCGCAGCCGTGGGAGGTCGCCCACGATCTCGAGCACCTTCGGCAGGAGCGCAGCGGACACCACGATCGCCACCGCGCGGCTGTCGGCGAGGATATAGCGCAGGTCGTGCGGCGTCAGAAGCGTGTTCGTCGGGATGGGGATCGCGCCGATCTTGATCGCTCCGAAGAACGCGTAGACGAAGGCGGGCGAGTCGAGGCACATCACCACGACGCGCTGCTCGATCTGGATCCCGAGCCCGGCGAACGTGTTCCCCGCGCGATCGACGTTCGAGGCGAGGTCTCGGTAAGTCACGGTGTCGCCCTGGCACCGGATGGCGACCGCCGTGTCGCGGACGCCGCGGTGGGCGTCGATGAACGTCTCCGCCGCGTTGTAGCGCTCGGGAAGCGTGGGGAGCCGCACCTCCACCATGCCCGCGATTATGGGGTCGGCGCTAGTCAGCAGCTCGCACCCTTCGCTTGCGTCACGGCGCTCTTCCAAACACGGAACCTCTGTGAAGGCCCGGCCGGCGGAGCTCGGCTGGCACGGACCAGCGTCCCGTGCATCGGCGCCGAGCGCGTCCGTCATTCGGCCCGCCGCGTCCAGAAGCCCTGCGGGTCGTACGCGCGGATGATCGCGAGCGTCTCGGCGCTCGGCGCCTCGGTCTCGCGCACGCCCGGAGAGCTCCGCAGCGCCCAGCCGGTCTGCGCGACGCACTCCTCGAGGCTCGAATGCGGGTGCCAGGAGACGAGCACCGCCTCCCCTTCCTCGAAACGGAAGACGCCGAGCGTCGTGATGAGGACGGATGGACCGCCGCGCGGCAGTCCCGCCCGCTGCCGCCAGTCGCCGCCGGTGCCGTACCCCGGAGACGTGACGAAGTCGACGCGTTCGCGCAGGCGCCTGCGGTCGTGCGGCATGATCACGATCAGGCGCTGCGCGAGGCTCGCGATGTCGGCGCCCCCGCCGCTGCCGGGCAGCTGGACCGTCGGCCGCGCCCGGTCGGCGCCGATGGCGGTCGTGTTCAGGTTCCCGTGACGGTCGATCTCGGCGCCGCCGATGAACCCGGCCTCGACCTCGCCGCGCTGCAGGAGCCCCATGAGATCGATCGTCCGGGCGCACCAGGCCGCGCCGGCCACGTTGGGCGTGTCCCCCATCGTGTACAGCAGCTCGGCCGCCGGCTCGTCCCGCACGATGCCGAGCTCGAAGAGCCCGACCGCGTTCGGCGCGTGGGTGCGCTTCGCGACGACGAAGGCGATGAGCGGCAGGCGCATGCCCACGAAGACGCGTTCGCCGTCCCGGATCTCGGCGGCGGCCTGCGCGACCATCAGTTCCCCGGGGCTGACGTTCACTCGAAGCCGACCTCGTCGACGAAGCACCACACCCATCGCTCGTCGGGTTCGAACGACTGGATCACGGGGTGGCGGATGCGCTCGAAGTGCTGCGTCGCGTGTTTGTTCTTCGACGCGTCGCAGCAGCCAACGTGGCCGCAGGTAAGGCAGAGCCGCAGGTGCACCCACTCGTCGCCGGTCTGCAGGCATTCGACGCACCCGTCGCCGCTCGGCGTCACGTCCTCGGGTAGCGCACCCATGTGCGTGCAGTTGCGTGGCATCAGTACCTCACCTCCGCCGCCGGCTTCCCGTTCTCGCGCAGGCCGTCCCATCGCGCGCCGAGCCGCGCCAGGTAGGCGCGCCGGTCCGCCACCCCGGTGACCCATTCGGCGATCCATGCCGCGAACCCATCGGGCGACCGCGAGGCGCGGTGGTACTCGTGGAAGAACTCGTGGTCCCGCCGGTAGCGTCCCTGGAGCGGCGACGGGTGGCACGCCCCCGGCTCACCCACCACGGCGACGACCTTCAGGGCCGGCACGATCGTGCGGTTAGGGTCGCTCGCGATGACGGACCGGTCGACGATCTCCTCCGCGACGACGATCACCGCTCGCGCCGCGAGCGCGGCCTCCTGCGAGACCCCCCATGGGCCCCAGAGGTGCGCGTTGCCGTCGGCGTCGGCTCGCTGGCACGCGATGACGGCGACGTCTGGGGCGATCGCCGGCACCAGCAGGAGCGGCGTCCCGTCGAACGGCGACGTCGCTTCGCGGAACGTCCCGTTCGCGCGCGGGATGTCGCTGCCGAGCAGCGTCCGCGTGGGCAGGTAGGGCGCCCCGAGCGCGCCCGCGAGCAGCGCCTGCGCGATGGTGAAGTTGCTATGGTCGCGGACCTCCAGCGCGCGGGGGATGTCCTGCTCCATCGCGCGCCGGTAGCAGTGCGCGAGCCCCGCCGACACGTTGCCGATCCACGCCGCATCGACCGACGCGACGCACCCCGCACCGATGAGCTGGTCGAAGGCGATGTCCGAGATGGGGCCGATCAGGCGCAGGTCGCGCTTCCCCTGGCGGATGCATTCGTGCGTGAAGGCGAACGGGATGCCGGGCTCGAGCGCGCAGCCCAGCGCGACCGAAGCGCCGTCGGGCATGTGGCGCGCGACTGCCTCGCGCATCGTCGTTCGCTTGTCCAGGCCGCGGGTCCCTACCGGCCTTTGTACGAGGGCTTGCGCTTCTCCGCGAAGGCCGTCACGCCCTCCTTCGCGTCCTCGGACGCGAAAAGCCTCGCGACGGCCTGGTGCTCATAGGCGAGCCCGCTCGCGAGCGGCATGCCGCCGCCCTGAACCGTGGCGAGCTTGATCTGTCCGAGGGCGAGGCTCGGTCCCGCGGACCACGCCTCGAGCCGCTCCTGCACGGTCGCGAGCAGGGTGTCGGCCGGCAGCACTTCGTCGACGATCCCCGCCGCTAGCGCATCGGCCGGCGAGAGAGCGGTCCCGCGAAGCATCAGGTCCATCGCCTTCTGGCGGCCGACGAGCCGCGGCAGACGCTGGGTGCCGCCGGTGCCCGGGAGCAGGCCGAGCGTGACCTCGGGCAGCCCGATCCGGTATGAGCCTTCGGCTGCGATCCGGAAGTCGCAGCAGAGCGCGATCTCGAGCCCCCCGCCGAGGCAGTGGCCCGCGATGACCGCGGTCACGACCTTCGCCGTCCGCTCGAACTTGGACATGACCTCGTTCGCGTGCACGACGAACGCCCACTGGTACTCGGGGTCCGTTCTGGCGAACATCGCGACGTCCGCTCCCGCGGAGAAGAACTTCTCCGACGCGCTGCGCACGACGATCGCGCGGACCTCCGCGTCGAAGCGCGCGTCGTCGATCGCGCTCCCGAGATCGTCGAGGAACTGCCGGTCGTATGAGTTCGCCGGAGGCCGATCGAGCACGATGTGCCCGACGCTGCCCTGCTTCTCCAAGCGGACGACACCCATCTCACACCCCCACGAAACTTCATAGACTCTAAGCCGGAGGTCGGGTGAATGAAGATGCAGATCGGTGGCGACCTCGTCGCCGCCAAGGCCGGCGCGACCCTCGACGTGATGAACCCCGCGACCGGCGAGGTCGTGGACCAGGTGCCGAAGGGCGCGGCGAGCGACGTCGAAGCAGCCGTCGAGGCGGCCGCGGAGGCCTTCCCGGAATGGGCCGCGCTTCCCGGGCACAAGCGCGCGCAGCTGCTCTTCGCCGCCGCGGCGAAGGTGCGCGAGGCGGTCCCGGAGATCGCGAAGCTGCTCACGCTCGAGCAGGGGAAGACGCTCCGCGAATCGACGATCGAGGCGGAGCGCGTCGCGGCGAACCTCGAGTACTACGCCGGACTCGCCGACAAGATCCGCGGCGACTACGTCACCCTCGCGGACCCCGGCACCTTCGGCATGGTGATC
This sequence comes from Candidatus Limnocylindria bacterium, assembly GCA_038200085.1. Taxonomy (GTDB): domain Bacteria; phylum Chloroflexota; class Limnocylindria; order P2-11E; family P2-11E; genus JALYKU01. The sequence goes on from JBBPYG010000118.1 coordinate 13,377, forward strand.
AAGCGACCCGTCGGCGTCGTCGCGGCGATCACGCCGTGGAACTTCCCGCTTACGCTGATGGCTAACAAGGTCTGCCCGGCGCTCGCCGCGGGGTGCACCGTCGTGCTGAAGCCGGCGTCCACGACGCCTCTCGCGACGCAGCGCGCGATCGAGGCGATCAATTCCGCGGGCTTCCCGCCGGGGGTGCTGAACACGGTCCACGGCACCGGCGGCGAGATCGGTGACGCGCTGACGGGGCACCCGAAGGTGAACAAGATCGCGTTCACGGGTCAGACCGAGACCGGCAAGCGGATCATGAAGCTCGCCGCGGACAACGTGACGCGCGTCACGCTCGAGCTCGGGGGCAGCGACCCGTGCATCGTGTGCGACGACGCAGACCTCGAGAAGGCCTCGCGGGCGGTAGCGATCGGGCGGTTCTTCAACGCGGGGCAGGCCTGCCTCGCGGTCAAGCGCCTCTATCTCTTCAGCGGGATCGCCGAGCAGTTCATGAAGATGATCGCCGGGCGCGCGCAGAAGCTGCGCGTCGCCAACGGCATGACCGAAGGCGCAATGATGGGACCGCTGCACACCGAGAAGCAGCGCGCCGAGGTGGAGGCGCAGGTCGCCGACGCGGTCGGCCGCGGCGCGAAGGTCATCGCGGGAGGCAAGCGCCCGGAAGGTCCGGAGTTCGACAAGGGCTGGTTCCTGCAGCCGACGGTCCTGACGGACGTGCCCGAGGACTCGCGCATGGCGACCGAGGAGGTCTTCGGTCCAGCGCTGCCCATCTTCATCGTGAAGGACCTCGACGAGGCCATCGAGAAGGCGAACGGAAGCGTCTACGGTCTCGGATCGTCGATCTGGACGCGCGATCTCGCTAAGGCGAGGCGCGCCGCCGAGCACATCGAGGCCGGATACACGTGGGTCAACGCGATCCAGGTCGCGCACGACGAGATGCCGTTCGGCGGGCTCAAGCAATCGGGCTTCGGCAAGGAGCATGGACTCGAGGCGCTCGACGGGTACCTGGAGAAGAAGTCCGTGGTGCTGAGCGCGTAGAAGGGAGTCACCGGATGTCGACCGAGACGAGCACTCTCATCGGGGAGGCGGACACCCTCGGACTGTTCAAGCCGCACGGCGCCTTCGAGGTGCACTGCAGCCACTGCCACGCGCGGCTCAACGGCATGGGCGACTGCGATACCTGCGGGCTCATCGGGAGGCCGTCGGACGACCTGACCAAGCGCGCCGACATCGACCCGGAGGGCGTCCATTCGCTGCTGCGGCGCTCGATCGCGAAGAGGGCCGCGTACAAGCCGAGCGGCAGAGCGGAGCGCTAGAGGAGACCGCGCTCCGCGGACACTCCGAGCGCGTCGTTCGTCGCGCGCTCGAGGTCCGCGTCGCCGTACTCGAGCACGTCGCCGTTCCGTTCGGCACCCGACGACACGAGGTACGCGACGGCGCGGGCGGGCTCCTTCGGGTCGCGCAGCCTGCCCGCGCGCTGCGCCTCGCGGAACTCCGCGACGCGCGGGAAATCATCGGGTGACGATCTCCGGATGCGCTCCTGCATCGGCGTGTCCATGAGGCCCGGCTCGAGGGCGCACGCCGTCACGCCGGTGCCCGAGAGCTCCACGGCGAGCGCGCGCGTGAGCTGCTCGACCGCCGCCTTCGACGCCCCGTACGCGGTCCAGCCCGCGCTCGGCTTCCGGCCGCTGCCGGAGGTGATGTTCACGACCCGGCCGTAGTTCCGGTCGAGCATCCCCGGCAGCACGGCCCGCGTCACGAGGTACGTGCCGCCGACGTTGATCGCGAGCGCGCGCAGCCAGACGATGGCCCGCGTGCGCACGAGCGGCGCGATCGGCTCGAGCACGCTCGCGTTGTTCACCAGGATCGACGCGGGTCCGACCCATCGCTCGGTGGCGAGCACGAGCTCCTCCACCTGCCGCTCGTCCGAGATGTCGGCCGTCTGGGCGAGGGCGCGCCCACCCGCGCGCTTGATCGCGAGCACGACGTCGTCGAGCTCGGGGGCGTTCCGCGACGCGACGACGACGTGCGCCCCGTGGCGCGCGAGCTCCTGCGCGACGGCGCGCCCGAGGCCGTGGCCGCCACCGGTGACGATGGCGCTGCGGCCCGCGAGGAGGCTCATGCGGGGACCGCCGCCTGCCGCGAAAGCGCGGCTGCCAGGCGATCGATGTCCGCGTCGCGGTGCAGCGCCCAGAACGAGATCCGGATCGCGTCCGGCAGATCGGGCTCGGAGAGGTGCTTCACGACGATGCGCTCGTCGGCCCACATGCGGCTGACGATACCCGCCGCGTCCCCACCCCGTGGAGCGATCGTGACGATCCCCGTCGGGTCGGCTCGCCCGGAGAGGACGTCGAACGGCAGGCGCGACAGCCGCTCGAGCAGCCGGGCCCGTAGCGCCGATACGCGCTCGCGAACGACGGGCTCGAGGGCGCGCTGAACGGCGAGCGACTGACGGAGCCCGACGAACGCCGCTGCGTCGACCGTGCCGGTCTCGAAGCGCGTCGCGTCCGGCTGGAGTTCGACGTTGCCCTCGAGGTCGTGGCGGACGCGCGAACGCCAGCCGAGCCGCACCGGGTCGAAACGCCCTGTGTCGCGGACCCAGACGGCGCCCGTGGCGAGCGGACCGTGCACCCACTTGTGCCCGAGCAGCGCGACCGCGTCGGCACCGAGCGCAGGCGCATCGACCGGCACCTGACCGAGCGCCTGAGCCACATCGACGATGCTCGCGGCGCCCATCTCGCGCGCGACCGCGCACACCGCGGCCACGGGGAGCACCTTCCCGTTCTTGCACGACACGAGCGACAGGACCACCGCCGCGTTCCCGGAGGCGGAGGCCAGGGCGTCGCGCACGCCGCGCACGAAGCTCGCGTCGTCGCGATACGGCAGGACGAGCACGCGGTCGCCGGAGCGGCCACGCAGGTACAAGGGGAGCAGCGCGGAGGCGTGCTCCTCCGCCGTCGTCACGATCGTCGCTCCCCGCGGAAGGCGGAGCCCGCCGACGAGCGCGTTCAAGCCGTCTGTAGCCGACTGCATGAGCGCGATGCGCGCGGTGCCGCCCTCGTCTCCGAGCGCCCGCGCGAGGTCGGCTCGCGTCAGCGCGAGCGCGGCGTTGTACGCGTCGTACCCCGCGTGCGAGAACATGCCGACACCGTTCAGCCAGGTGCGGAAGCGTTCCGCGGCGCGCTGCGCCACCGGGAAGGTCGGCCCCGATCCGGCGACGTTGAAATAGAGGAAGTCAGGCCGGAGCGCCTGGAGCGCGGTGAACGATGGGTCGGGCGCTTCGTCGATGCCCGGCGAGACGAAGGGGTCGTTCACGCCGCGGTGGTGATCCCGCGGAGGGCCAGGCCCGCGGCGAACAACGCGATGAAGCCGAAGGCCAACGCGGCGGCGCGCG
>JBBPYG010000119.1:0-10030 GCA_038200085.1 Candidatus Limnocylindria bacterium
CCAGACGGCAGCTCGTCGTCGCGCACCACATGCACGAACGCAAGAGCCGCGGTCGTGGGGTCGAGCAGCCCGGCGGGGTCGTCCTCCGGCGCCGCGGCGCGGTGCATCGCGGTGTCCATGTCGCCGGGATCCACAGCGTGGATGCGCACGCCGGTGCCCTCGAGCTCGGCCGCCCACGTGCGCGTGAGCCCGTCGAGCGCGGCCTTCGAGACCGAGTACGCCCCCCAGCCCGGATACCCGATCACGGCGGCGTCGGAGCTGACGTTCACGATCACGCCGCTTCCCCGCTGGAGCATCCCGCCGATGAGCGCCTGGGTGAGGCGGAACGGCGCGACGACGTTGACGCGCAGGACGTCCTCGAACGCCAAGGGCGCGTAGTCAGCGAGGAACGGCAGCGGCGTCGGTCCGAGTTCGGACGCGTTGTTCATCAGGACGTCCACGCGGCCGAATCGGTCGAGCGTCAGCACCACGAGGCGTTCGATGTCGCGCTCCGATCGCAGGTCCGCCACGACCGTCAGCGGCTCGGCACCGAGCGCGCGCACCTCGGCCGCCACGCTCTCGAGGTCGCCCGGGCCGCGCGCGCACAGCGCCAGCGAGGCGCCTTCGCGCGCGAACGCGAGCGCGATGGCGCGGCCGAGGCCCTTCGACCCGCCGGTGATGAGAGCGACCGATCCCCGCAGTTCCACGGTGTCCATGGTCAGTCTGGGCCACCGCGGCGTCATCGGTCGGGCGGCCTCCGCCATTTGGCGGAGCCGACCCGTGTCTCCGCCGGATCCCGCGGCGGCCGGTCCTGACGGAGGGCCGTGTCAGCCGACGAGGCCGCTCCGCACCGCGAGAACGGCAGCCTGCGTCCGGTCGGCGACGCCGAGCTTGCCGAGGACGCTGCTCATATGCGATTTCACGGTCTTCTCGCTGACGCCGAGCCGCGCCGCGATCTCCTTGTTCGCAAGACCCTCCACCATGATCCGCAGGACATCGCGCTCGCGCACAGTGAGATCGCGCACGCGCCCGAGAGTCGTCGCCGCGGCGGCCTCGAGCGAGCCGAGCGTCGCGCGCGCGGCGTCAGGGTCGGCCGCGGCCCGCGCGGCGCCCTCGTGCGCCGTCGCGAGCATGCCGAAGAGCGCCTGCGCGACGGCGTCGCGGACCTCGCGCGCGACGCGATCGCGTTCGCGCAGCGCCGCGAGCTCGCGCTCGCGCGCGGAGAGCCGCGCCGTGGCGATCGCGATGCCCGCGTGCGCCGCGAGCATCTCCACGAGCTGCTCGTCCGCGGCGCTGAAGTGTCCCTCCGCCATACCCGACAGGTACAGGTTTCCGAGCACCTCGCCGCGGTGGCGGATGGGCACACCGAGGAACTCGCGCATGCGCGGGTGGTGCGGCGGGTACCCCGAGAACCGCCTGTCGCGCGTGATGTCATCGAGCCGGATCGTCCTGCCCTCGCTCAGCAGCACGCCGAGCAGCCCATGCAGCCGCGGGAGCCCGCCGATCAGCCCCCAGCGCTCGTCGCTGATGCCGACTGTGATGAAGGTCTCGAATCCACCGTTCGCCTCAGGGACCCCGAGCGCTCCATACCGCGCGCGCACGAGGCTCGCCGCGGCGCGCAGGATCGTACGCAGCGTCCTACCGGTATCGAGGTCGCCCGACACCTCGAGGGCCGCGCGATGGAGCTCGCGCAGTTGACGCGCGGTCGCCGCGATCTGCTCGCTCACGGCGGCAACGTTAGCCCGACGTCGCTGTCTCGACAGGCCACCTGCCCCGCGCTCAGATCCGCGACGCTTCGCAGCACATCGTCGGGCGTACGGTGGAAAAGCGCTCCGCGCGAGATCCTCGGCCATCTACTTCTTACGCAGGTCCTTGCCGCCCTGCGCGATCGTGAATATCTCGAGCGTCGGGGGGTGCTCGCGCGGAGACGGAATTTCCGCGTTCAACCGACCAGCTCGCGCAGGCGCATCGCGTTGCGCGGGGCGTAGCCGAAGCCGTCGTTGTTGAAGTAGCCGAACACGTCCAGTCCCTGGTCGCGCCAGTCCTGGAACCGCCGCGCCCATTCACGCAGCGCAGCGTCGTCGTAGTTCGAGGCGTACAGCCGCCCGGGGCCGTGGAAACGCACGTAGACGAAATCGGCCGTCACCGCGAGGGCCGTCGGGAAGCGCGGCGTGTCCGCGATGCACAGCCCGACGCGCAGGCTGCGGAGGATCGCGAGGGCGTCGTCGGTGAACCACGACGCGTCTCGCGGCTCGATCGCGTGCCGCCTCCGCCGCCGCGCGACGGCGCTGAAGTACGCGCGCGTCCGGTCCGGATCGAACCGCATCCCGGGTGGGAGCTGCGCCAGGACCACCGCCGCCTTGGGGCCGAGCCCGGTCAGCGTGTCGTACGCGCGCCGCACGCTCTCGGCCTCCACGTTCAGCCGCCTGATGTGCGTGATGAACCGGTTGAGCTTCACCGCGTAGGAGAAGTCCTCGGGCACGGCGGCGCGCCAGCGCGCGAAGGTCGCCCGCTCCGGCTGCCGGTAGAAGGGGTTGTTCAGCTCCACCGTGTCGAAACGCTCGGCGTACGACCGCAGCCATCCCGAGACAGGCAGTCCCGCAGGATAGAAGTCCCCGCGCCAGTGCCGGTACTGCCATCCCGATGTCCCGATGCGCACGCGGCCGGCCGCGCCCGTCCTCACGGCGCGTCCCGGCCCCGAGCGTCGCCTCGCTCGCTCGTCAGGCTATCCTTCAGGCAAGGCAAGGGACAGAGCCGACCGCCACGGCGGCGGCAGACGGAGGGCGCCATCGCACCCCAGCGCATCGTGGAGGACGCCGTCCTCGTCGCCTTCGTGCTCATCGTCGTCGCCACGGACTGGCGCTGGCGCCGCATCCCCAATGCCGTGACGTACCCCGCGATGCTCGCCGGCCTGGCGCTCGGTGCGTGGGAGGCGGTGCCCGGCACGTTGTTCGGCGGGGGGCTGCTCGACCACGCCGCGGGCCTCGTGCTCGCGATGGGCGTCACGTACCCGGTGTACGCCGCGCGCGGGCTGAAGGCCGGCGACGTGAAGCTACTGATGGCCGTCGGCGCGCTGCGGGGCACGACGTTCCTCCTGTACGCGGGGCTCTTCGGCGCGCTCGCCGGCGGGGTCGTCGCGCTGGCATTCATGGCCGCGCGCCGCGCTTCCCGGTCCAGGCCATCGCTCAGCGCGCTGCTCCATTCGTGGATCCCCTACGGGGTCGCGCTCGGGGCCGGGGTCCTCGTGGCCCTCGTCTTCGAGAGGGTCGCCTGATGACGGGATCCGTGCTCGAGGGCGACAAGATCCGCGTGCTCATCGTCGACGACATCGACGAGACGCGCGACAACCTCGCCAAGCTCCTCGGCTTCGAGCGCGACATCGAGATCGTCGGCTCGGCAGACAGCGGACAAGAGGCGATCGCCATCGCCAAGCGCGAGCGTCCGAACGTCATCCTCATGGACATCAACATGCCGGGCATGGACGGCATCACGGCGACGGAGATCATCGCCAACACCGTCCCGGAGTCGCCCGTGATCATGATGAGCGTCCAGGGAGAACAGGACTACCTGCGCCGCTCCATGCTCGCGGGCGCGCGCGAATTCCTCGTAAAGGGCCGCACCACCGCCGACGAGCTGGTGAGCGCGATCCGCAACGTGAACGAGCTCGAGAAGACCAGGCGCCTCAAGTACGCGCCCCCGCCGCCACCCCGCAGCGCGTCACCTCCGGCCGTGGCCGAGCGCGAACGAGGGAAGGTGATCGCGCTGTTCTCCCCGAAGGGCGGACTCGGGCGGACGACCATCGCTACGAACCTCGCCGTGGCGCTGCATCAGTCGACCGGCAAGCCGGTCTGCCTGGTCGACGGCAGCCTGCCGTTCGGCGACGTTGGCGTGATCCTCAACGTGAGCCCGAAGGCCAAGACGATCGCGGACCTGGTGGGCTCGTTCGAGACCGCGGACGCCGAGGTGCTCGAAAGCGTCCTGTTCCAGCACTCGACCGGCGTGAAGGTGCTGCTCGCTCCGCCCACCCCCGAGACCACGGAGCTGATCACCGCCGCGCACATGAAGCACGTCATCGAGCTCCTCCGGGAACGCCACGCGTACGTGATCGTCGACACGTGGCCCTCCTTCCAGGAGGCGGTGCTGGCGATCCTCGATGCGGCCCAGGTGATCCTCACGCTGCTGACGCTCGAGCTCACAAGCCTCAAGAACGTCCGGGTGTTCCTCGAGATCGCCAAGCAGCTCGGCTACGACGACCAGAAGGTGCAGCTCGTCGCGAACCGCAGCGACAGCGCGGGCGGCATCAAGCTCGCCGACATCGAGGTCAGCCTCGGAAAGAAGATCCGCCACACGATCGTGTCGGACGGCCTGCCGCTGGTCCTTTCGGTCAACCGCGGCATCCCGTTCGTCGTGACGTACCGCGAGAGCAAGATCGCGCAGGACATCTTCGCGCTCGCCGGGCGCCTGACCGGGGAAGGGGAGGCGGTCGTCGCCCCCCCGCTGCGCAAGGCTACCCGCCAGGGTCTCCGCCGCTTCGCGAGGTAACGATCGGCGAGCTACCAGAAGCAGCCTGACGAGCGAGTACGGGGGGCGCCGGGCGCCGCGATGGCCCGAGCACCCTCACCAGCGAGTAACGAGCGCGAGGCGCCGCGGTTAGACAGAAGCGATGTCATTGCTGAAGCGCATCGAGGGCGCTCGTCCCGTCACCCCCCAGGAGCGGCCGCCGCAGACGGCGGCCGGAGCGCTGCCGCCCCCGCCGGTCGCCGGACCCCTGACTCTCTCGGTCCACCCCGTGCGCGACACGATGCGCGACCTCCGGACCGAGCTTCACAGCCGCATCATCAACAACCTCGACCCGCGTCTCGACCTCAGCGACCTGAAGGCGCTGCGCTCGAGCATCGAGGAGATGTTCAACCGTTTCCTCGACGACCAGGCCGTGGTCATGACGAGGGTCGAGCGCCAGCGGATGCTCGACCAGATCGTCGACGACATCCTGGGCTACGGTCCGATCCAGCCGCTCCTCAATGACGACTCGATCACCGAGGTCATGGTCAACGGCCCGTACCGGGTGTACATCGAGCGCAAGGGCAAGCTGCACCTCTCGGACACCACGTTCGCAAGCGACGAGCACGTCATGCGCGTGATCGAGCGGATCATCGCGCCCATCGGCAGGCGTGTCGACGAGTCCAAGCCGATGGAGGACGCGCGTCTTCCCGACGGCTCCCGCGTGAACGTGATCATCCCGCCGCTCGCTCTCAACGGTCCGGTGGTCACGATCCGAAAGTTCCCCAAGTACCGGATCCAGGTGGACGATTACGTCCGCCTCGGCACGGCGACGACCGAGATGATGGAGTTCCTCCGGGCCTGCATCGAGGCCCGGCTGAACCTCTTCATCTCCGGCGGCACCGGCTCCGGAAAGACGACTCTCCTGAACATCCTTTCGGGGTTCATCCCGGACGACGAGCGCATAGTGACCATCGAGGACGCCGCGGAGCTCAAGCTCGTGCAGGACCACGTCGTGCGCCTGGAATCGCGCCCCGCGAACATCGAAGGCAAGGGCGCGGTGACGATCATGGACCTCGTCAAGAACGCGCTGCGAATGCGGCCGGAACGGATCATCGTCGGCGAAGTCCGGGGAGGCGAAGCGCTCTCCATGCTCCAGGCTATGAATACCGGGCATGACGGGTCGCTGTCGACCGGCCACGCCAACTCGCCGCGCGACATGCTGAGCCGTATCGAGACGATGTGCCTCATGGCGGGGATGGACCTGCCGGCACGCGCCATCAAGGAGCAGCTGGCGAGCGCGCTCGACCTCATCGTCCAGATCTCGCGCCTCAAGGATGGCTCGCGCAAGATCACCAACGTCACCGAAGTGCAGGGCATGGAGGGCGACACGATCGTTCTTCAGGACGTCTTCGTCTTCGAGCAGACGGGCTATGTCGACGGCCTCGTGCAGGGTCGCCTCAGGCCGACCGGCATCCGTCCGAAGTTCACCGACAAGTTCGAGGCGGCGGGGATCCGCCTGCCGCGCGAGGTGTTCGGCGACATGAGCGCCGGACTGCGCTAGTGGAGCTCGTCCTCCCGGCCTTGCTCTTCGCCGGCGTGCTCCTCGCGGCCTGGGGCGTCTCGCGGCTCGCCGGGGTCACCCAGGTGGTCGAGGGCCGGATGGCGCGCTACGCCAGCGGTCCCGAGACGAAACGCGAGCGGCGGGAGATCAGGAAGAAGCGCAAGCAGGTCGACCCCTTCGCCACGCTCTCGGCCGATCTCGACGACAAACGGTTCGCCGCCCGGGTGCGCAGGGACCTCGCCCGCGCGAACCTGAAGCTGCGAGTGAGCGAGTACTACTACATCCGCATCGGCGCGGCCGCAGGCGCCGGGCTCCTGCTATGGCTGTTGCGCGACCCCATGTACGGCTTGATCGGTCTCGCGCTCGGCTACTTCGCCCCGCGCCTGTGGGTCGGACGCCGGATCGGCGGCCGCCTCGGCGCGTTCAACAAGCAGCTCGCCGACACCATCACCCTGATCTCCAATTCCCTGCGCGCGGGCTCGAGCTTCCTTCAATCCATCGAGCTCGTGTCGCGGGAGTCCGCGGCGCCGATGGGCGAGGAGATGGCGCGCGTCGTCCGCGAGGTGAACCTCGGCCTTTCCATGGAGGAAGCGCTGCAGAACCTGGTGCGACGCATCCGCAGCGAGGACGTCGACCTCATGGTCACGGCGATCGGCATCCAGCAGCAAGTCGGTGGCAACCTCGCCGAGATCCTCGACACCATCGCCTTCACGATCCGGGAGCGGATCCGCATCAAGGGAGAGATCAAGACCCTGACGGCGCAGGGCCGCATCTCCGGGTACATGGTGGCCGGACTGCCGATCGCGCTCGGCGGGGTCCTGAACCTCATCAATCCGGCCTTCATGGATCCGCTGTTCAGTACGACCATCGGCCGCATCCTCATCGGGCTCGGCGTCGTGCTCATGACCATCGGCTTCTTCATCATTCGCAAGATCACGGACATCCGGGTCTGATCGTGGAGTCCATGCTCTTCGCCGCGTTGATGTTCACCGCGGTGCTCCTGGTGTCCGCGTCGTTCGTGATCGGCCGCCAGCTCGATCCCGTTCAGGTGCGGCTGCAGCAGATCGCGCTGCGCCCGAGAAGCCTCGAGGAGATGGAGCTCCAGCGTCCGCTGTCGGAGCGGACCCTCGAGCCCGTCATCAGAGGACTGTCGTCGATCGTCGGCCGCTTCTACCCGACCAATACGGTCCGCTCGCTGAGCCTCAAGCTGAAGCGCGCCGGCATGGAGACGACGGCCGTGGAGTTCTTCCTCGGCATCAAGGGCTTCGCCGCCATCGTTGGCGCCGTCCTCGTGACCTCGATCGTGAAGCTGATGATCGGCGACCCGCTCCCGACCGCACTCGCGCTCGTCGCCGGCATCGTCCTCGGGTTCATGGCCCCCGACCTCTACCTGTCGCGCAAGGCCAGCAGCCGCAACGGCAAGGTCCTGGAGGCCCTTCCTGACACGCTCGACCTCCTGACGATCTCGGTCGAGGCCGGGCTCGGTTTCGATGCCGCCATCGTGAAGGTCACCGAGAAGCTCAAGGGTCCCCTCTCCGAGGAGTTCAAGCACGCCGCAGGCGAGCAGCGGGTCGGGAAATCGCGCGCGGAGTCGCTGCGTGGCATCGTGGAACGCGTGTCCGTGAAGGAGCTCGCGAGCTTCATCAGCGCGATCATCCAGGCCGACCAGCTCGGCGTCTCGATGTCGAAGGTCCTGCGTATCCAGTCGGAGCAGTTGCGCACCGAGCGCCGCCAGCGCGCGGAGGAGAAGGCCGCGCGCGCCCCGATCCTCATCATGCTTCCGACCATCGGATGCATCTTCCCCTCGCTCTTCATCGTGATCCTGGCGCCCGCCGCCCTTTCCGCCATGTCCTCCTGCGGGACCTTCTGAGTTGAGCCCGGCCGGCCTCGGGGCCGGGACCGCGCGCTCCTCCTCGCGTTACCGCGTGCTCAACCTCACCAGGGTCACCACCGTGGCGCTTCGCTGCCGCGTGGCCGGCTCGTTCGTCGCGCGCGGCATCGGCCTCATGGGACGCTCGCGCCTCGCCGACGGGGAAGCGCTCCTGATCACGCGAACCTCGATGATCACGATGGTCGGCATGCGCATGCCTATCGACGCGCTGTTCCTCGACCGCGAGGGGCGCGTGCTGAAGGTGGCCGCTGGGCTGCGGCCGTGGTCGCTGGCGACCGGTGCGCGCGGCGCGGCCGACGTGCTCGAGCTCGCCGCCGGAGCGGCCGCGGCGAGCCGCACGCAAGGGGGCGACGTAGTCGTCTTCGAGGCTCTTTGAATCCTGCTGGTCCTGCACGCGGTCCGCGACGTCCTGGTCCCGCCGCGGTGCGCCGGTTGCGGCTCCCCGGGCGAGTGGTTCTGCGGTGACTGCCGCGGCCTGCTGGATCCGGCGGCCGCGAGGCTGACCCCCTCGCTCCCCGTTCGCGGCGCGGGAGCGTACGAGGGTCCACTGCGGGAGGCCGTCCACCGCTTCAAGTACGGCGGCGAGCGGGGGCTCGCCATCGAGCTCGGCGAGCTCGTGGCCGCGCTCGTCGCCGCCGACCTGGCGGCCGGGCAGCGTCTCGACATGCTGGTGCCGGTCCCCCTGCACCGGGTCCGCGCGGCGTCGCGGGGATACGACCAGGCGCGTCTTCTCGCCGGGCGCGTCGCCTCCGCGGCGGGGTTGCCCTCCCGGGACGCGCTCCACCGCATCCGCCAGGGGCGCCGGCAGGTCGAGCTCGATCGGCGCGAGCGGGCGGAGAACGTGCGGTGCGCCTTCGTGGCGGGCGCCGGCACGCTCCGCGGCCTGCGGGTCGGACTGATCGACGACGTCGCGACCACCGGAGCGACCCTCCGCGCCGCCGCGGCGGCCGCTCGCGCTGCGGGTGCTCGCGGCGTCGCCGCCTACGTCGTGGCCGTCGACGAGTAACCCCACGCGCTACGAGGGGGGCTTCGCGCCTCGGACCCCCGGGTTCTCAAGTCCGTCGGCCGCGGTGCAAGCGTTTCGTGACTGGAGTAGCAACGTGTCGGCTGCGGCCACCGTTCATGTCGTCGAGCAGCGCCCCAAGGGGCGCTATGAGCGGCCTTCGGCCGCTCAGGTTCCCTTTGTTGGCGCGTGGCGTTGCAGAATCGGGCGGCATGCGCTCGGAGGCCGTGTCCTGAACGACGCACCCCGTTGGGTCATGCGCGGGATCCTGTTGGTCGTACTCTCGTTCGCGAACCTGAACCTCATCTGGTCGCCCGACGTCGTGCCGAACGCCCTGTTCGCGTGGACGCTCGTGCGGTCGGGCAACGTCGACTTCGACGAGTTCACGGGGCCCGTCGATGCGGGCCGGATCGACCGCCAGACGTACTACTTCCGCGCGTGCGGCGTCTCCACCGCCACTGGACCGGCGACCGCGGCGCGGTCGCTGGGAGGTCCGCCACCGCCGGGACCGAATGACCACGTGTGCTCCGTCTTCCCACCGGGAATGGCGCTTCTCGCGTTGCCCGCGTACGTGCCGCTCGTCCTCGCCGGCGTCGCTCCAACGGACGGGACGACGATCCTCTACGTCGGCCATCTCGTCGCCTCGGTCGTGGAGGCGGTCGGGACGCTGTTCCTGTGGGCGACCGTCGCGCGATTCGTCACGCCCTGGTGGGCGTTCGGGCTCGTCCTGCTGTACGCGCTCGGCACCAGCTCGCGCACGATCGCCTCTCAGGCGCTGTGGCAGCACGCTGGCGTTCACCTGACGGTGGCCGTGGCGCTCTGGCTCGCGCTGATCGAACGCCCGCTCACCGCGGCACGCGCCTTCGCGGCGGCGGCCCTCCTTGGATTCGGCACGGTCATACGTCAGACGACCGCCGTGGTCGCGCTCGGACTCGCTCCGCGCTCCAGGCGGGCGATCACGGCAGCGGTCGTGGGGTTCGTCATCGGGGTGTTGCCGCTCCTGATCTACGACCAGATCGCGTTCGGGTCGCCTCTGGAGCAGGGGTACGGCTCGAAGCCGTTCGACAACGACATCGCGCTCGGTCTGTACGGC
>JBBPYG010000120.1:0-4209 GCA_038200085.1 Candidatus Limnocylindria bacterium
CTTCTCGGAGCTCGCCCGTGCGGAAGGCGACAGGGCGCGCGCGGTGACGCTCGTGGGAGCCGTCAGCGCACTGCGGCGCTCTTCGGGCGCGGGCCTCCAGGACATCGTCGACGTGGTGGAGGGCCGGATGGTCGCGGGCGACCTCGCGCCGGACGACAAGCCGCTGCTGGCGGCCGGCGAGGCGCTGAGCCTCGACGACGCTGTCCGCTACGCGGTCGAGCCCGCCACCGTGGGCGCGGAGGCAGGTCGCCCAGCGACGCCCTAGCGGGCCTCGTACCCCAGCGCCTCGGAGCCCAGGCAGTGCGGCACGTCCTTCGTCCGTCCGCCTCCGGGATCGGCTACTTCAGTAGCTTCCCGTAGTCCGCGATGGTGTAGCGGAACTCGTCTTTGCTGTTGTCGAGCGCGGCGCTGATGACGCCCATCGTGCGGCCCACCGCCTGCATCCGCGAGGTGACCGCCGGGTCCTTCTGGAGGATCGTGTTCACGTCGTACGCCGCCGCTGACCGGTACAGCATGCGGAACATCTCGATCTCCTCGACCAGGGTCTGCGGCTTGTCCTTCGCCTTCTGGTACTCGGCCCACATACGGTCGAGGCCCTTGGCCTCGATGGTGTCGATCCACGTCCGCTCGCTCTTGTCGTCCACGGCGCGGTACGAGTTGTAGACGATCTCCTTGGTGCCCATGGGCGTCATGCCGACGAGCAGGCGCGCCATGAACTCGTCGATGTTCAGCCGGTCCACGACGACGTCCTCGTCGAAGGAGCGCTTGAGCAGCATCACAGCGTTGATCCGGCAGGGCTCCATCGGATTCGTGAAGACACGTTCCTTCGGGAACACGGTGGTGATGTCGAGCATGGCGCGCGTATTGTCGAAGGCGAACATGCGTGCGACGGTCGTCGCGAGCGTCGCGTCGTCCAGCGCGTCGAACGGCGGCCGCCCTCGAAGCTTCGAGACGACCGCGTCGATCGTGTCTTTGTGCTCCTGCATGAACTCCGGGGTCACGTCGGGCGCGTTCTCGAGGCGCGAACGCACCATGTCGAACGCCGCGAGCGGAAAGCTCTCGACGAGGTTCGAGCGGAGGTAGAAGACCTTCTCGGAGGTGTACGCGTACGCCTCGGGAGCGTCCACATCGAGGTCCTTCGCCGCGAGCACGATCTCGTTGTCGTCGAGTCCCCGGCAGATCACCGTCGCGCTCGAGCCGCGGTGCTCCTCGAGCCAGCGGTAGCACTGGTAGCCGCGGGCCACCTCTTCGCCGCCGTCGAGGATCCGCATCGGCGACGCCTTGCGGCCATCCTTCGCCGGATACGCGTACCGCACGTAGACCCAGTCGTCGGAATGGAACCGCGTGTTCGGGAACTCCATGACGCCGTACGTCGAGGTGGACTTGCCCGTGCCCGTCGGAGCGATGTACAGGATGCCCTTGCCGTCCTTCTGCACGACCGCCCCGTGGATGGAATGGACGCCGTAATCGACCGCTAGCTTGCGGCCGACAGCGCCGAGGACCCAGCTCTTGAGCTGGCCGTAGTACGAGGTGTTGAAGAAGATGACGGTGTCGTTCAGACGGCTGTAGTAGGCGGCCTCCTGCTCGGTCGGAACCCTTCCGAGCGCGACGACGAGCACATCCGGGCGTTCTTTCACGGCCTGTCCGGTGAGCTGCGTCCACTCCTTCACGCCGTACCAGTTGTCCCGCCAGTAGCCCACCAGGTGTTCGCTGTTGGTGATCGCGCGAACGCACAGCCCGTGGATCACCACGTCGTGGCTGAAGGTCGTTTCGCCACTCGTCGAGATGTGCTCGAGGGCACTGGCGAGCAATCCCTGGAACTTGCCAGGTGTGCGGTCGACGCTCTTGTCGTGGATCAGCGTGCGTCCCTTGGTCCGCGTGATCGTGTTCTTCGCCCCTATAGGGGACCCCGGCCACTCCGGCGCCATCGCGTCATCCGTCGTCGGGAAGGTGTAGAGGGTCTTGTCAGCGGCAACTGCCATGATCGGTTCTCCCCGCAGGCGCGCCGAATGGCGGCCTCGCATCACATTTCGTCGGCTGTCTGATTGTACGTGCCGGGTCCCGCCCGACCGCGACGCTATGCGCCCTTGACGACGCCCTCGGCCTGCCGCTTGGCGAACTCCGCGCGCGCTTCCGCCAGGAGTCTCGGATCGCGCAGCAGATCGACGGCCAGCAGCGCCATCGCCTTCGCCGCCCGGAGCGCGCTCTCGTGGGCCTCGGGCGTGGCGGCCGCGTCACGGAAGGCGGTCGAGTGGCC
Source organism: Candidatus Limnocylindria bacterium (assembly GCA_038200085.1). Taxonomy (GTDB): domain Bacteria; phylum Chloroflexota; class Limnocylindria; order P2-11E; family P2-11E; genus JALYKU01. The sequence goes on from JBBPYG010000120.1 coordinate 2,258, forward strand.
GGGAGTGCCCTCCTGCGCGATGGCGATGTAGGGGTGGACGGCAGGGATCACCTGGCTGACGTTGCCCATGTCCGTCGATCCCATGCGCTCGTCCTCGGACGCGATGGGCGCCGGGACGCCGAGTTCCTCCATGTGCTCCGCCCACCGCCGCGCGAGCGGCGTCGAAGGGACCATGTTCTCGTACCCGGAGTTTTCGGGGATCGACACTGTCAGCTTGGTGCCGGTCGCCATCGCGGCGCCCTCGGCGCATGCGATGAAGCGACGGAGGACCTCCTGCTGGTAGCGGCGGTCGAGCGCGCGGACGCTGAACTTCGCCATCGCGTAGTCAGGGATGATGTTCGCCGCGCTCCCGCCAGAGCTGATGATCCCGTGCACGCGCGCGTCCGGTCGGAGCTGCTGGCGCATGGCGTTCACGTTGCTGAACGTCTGCAGGACCCCGTCGAGAGCGTTGATCCCGCGGTCTGGCTGCGCGGCCGCGTGGGCCGCGCGTCCGACGAACTCGAGGTCAACGCGGTTGGACGCGAGCGAGGTCCGGCCCGCGAGCGTGCGCGAGCTCGGGTGCACCATCATCGCCGCGTCGATCCCTTCGAAAGCACCTGCGCGCACGAGCGCGACCTTTCCGCCGCCCCCTTCCTCCGCGGGCGTGCCGATCGCGGCGACCTTTGCCGGCAGCTCGTCCATCACCGCGCCCACGCCGATCGCCGCCGCCGTGCCCATCATGGCGATGAGGTTGTGCCCGCAGGCGTGGCCGATGTCCGGCAGCGCGTCGTACTCCGCGAGGATCGCCACGGTCGGACCGCTGGCACCGCCCATATCCGCTCGGTACGCCGTCTCGACGCCGCAGTACCCGCGCTCGACTTGGAATCCGCGCGCCGCGAGGAACTCGGAAAGGCGCCGGCTTGCGTTGTGCTCCCTGTAACCGATCTCGGGATCGGCGTGGATGGCGAGCGACAGCTGGACGAGCGCGTCCCTTTCGGCGTCGATCGCCCGCAGCACGCGTGTGGACACGTCTCGGCCGGCCATGGGACGCCGAGCTTAGCGCCGGCGGACTCGCGCCGCCTGGTGCCCGTTGATCAGCGCGAGGATCACGCGGTCGAGGCCGCGATCCGCTTCTTCGAACAGCGAGGCCGCTCGCGCAGCGTCGAGCGAGCGCCGGCGCGCGACGTTCGCGATCTCCGTCATGAACCGCGCGCGAAAGAAGAGGAAGGCCTCGGTCGCCTCGCCGAGGGAAAGCTGGCTCCGCGCGGCCTGCGCGCCATACTCGCGGCCGAGCGACTCGGCCTGGGCGAGATGCTCGTCGGCGGGTCCGCGCTGAGCTTTGCCGAGGTGTCCGAGGAGCAGGCCGCTCATGCGTACGCCGCGCTCGCGGAACCAGCGAAGGGAGTCCTCGTCGAGGCGCGCGCGCCAGTCCTGTTCGGCCACGTCCGACCGCACGCGCCGCCGGAATTCGGCGGAGATCCGGTCGGGCGCCTCGCCGAGGGAGGCGAGCGGGGCGCCGCGCCATCTGCGTGGACGCGGCAGCATCGCCTGGATCGTCTCCCGCCGGAAGCGCCGGTGGCCGCCGGGTGTCTGGAAGACCGCGATCTTCCCGGCGTCCGACCAGCGACGCAGCGTGTCCGGGTCGACGCCGAGCGCCTGGCTGGCCTCGCCGATCGTGAGCCAGGTTCGTGGCCTCTTGATCCCGTCTCGCTTGATCCCGTCTCGCTGCGCCGGCTTCGCCTGCTTCGCGAGGCGGGGCCGCTCGCGGCTCGGTCCGGGGGAACCCCGGCCCGGGCCCGCGTCGTGGGAGTCGGACGAGCGCATCACTGCAACGTCGCCAGGAGGTTCGCGAGCAGCGCGAGGATCGCGTACGCGGCGATCAGGGCGGTCGCGGCGAGGGCGAGGAGCATCCCCAGCGTGAGAAGGATCGTCTGGCGCGTCGCGACCCGCGCGTCGAGGCGCTTCTCGATCAC
>JBBPYG010000121.1:0-13817 GCA_038200085.1 Candidatus Limnocylindria bacterium
ATCACGCGACCCGAGGACATCGCGCACAAGCACTTCCTCGACTCCTTTACGGCGCTGGCGATCCGGCATTGGAGCGCCCACGAGCGGCTTGTCGACGTGGGCAGTGGGGCGGGGTTCCCTGGACTCGCGCTTCGCATCGCGCGGCCGGATCTGCGGGTCACGCTCGTCGAGTCGGTCGCGAAGAAGACGCGCTTCCTCGAGGCGCTCACGCAGACGCTCGGCCTGGGGGACGTCGAGATCCGCAACGAGCGCGCCGAGGTCACCGGGCGCGGGGGCCGCCGCGCCGGATACGACGTCGCGACCGCGCGCGCCGTCGGATCGCTCGCCGCGTGTGTCGAGTACCTCCTCCCGCTCCTGCGCGTGGGAGGCGACGCCATCGTCTGGAAGGGCCGGGTCGACGAGGAGTTGCCGGCCGGGCGCCGCGCCCTGGCGGCCGTCGGCGGCGAGCTGCTGGCGGCGGTGCCGACCGCAAAGATCGGTGCCGGCGATCTCCTGCCCGGGCGCCACCTGGTCCTGATGCGCAAGACGCGCCCGACCCCCGACCGCTACCCGCGAGCGGCGGCGCAGGCGACGCGAAGGCCGTGGTGATCGTCCCCGCGATCGACGTGAGCGACGGGCGCGTGGCCCTGCCCGGCGGTGGCGTTTCGGACCTCTCGCCCGCGGAGTTGGCGGAGCGCTTCGTCGGCCAGGGAGCCGAGGAGCTTCACCTCGTCGACCTCGACGCCGCGCGGACCGGCCTGCGGCGGAACACGCGCGTGCTCGCGGGGATCGCGCGCGCTCATCCCGTACCCGCGCGGCTGGCGGGGGGTATCTCGGACGTCGCGACGGCGCGCGCCGCGCTCGCCGAAGGCTTCGCCGGCGTTCTCTTCTCGTCCGCCGTGTTCGCGGACGACGCACTGCTGCGCGACATCGCCGCGCTCGGCGCTCGCGCGATCGTCGAGATAGAGGCCGCCGGAGGCTGGCTCGCCCCGCGGGGGGGTGACCCGGCGCTAGTCGCAGAGGCGTCGGGGCGCGGCGCTCTGAGCTCGGCCCGCGCCGCGGTCGACGCCGGCGTTCGCGGGCTCTACGTCGTGGACGTCGAGTCGGACGGGCGCCTTGGCGGACCGGCCCTCGCGCTGGTCCAGCGGATCCGCGGCGCGCTTGGCGCGGCCGCGCTGGCGGTGGCGTTCCACACCGGCGGCGGCATCCGGAGCCTCGACGACATCCGCCGGCTGGCGGGCGCCGGGATCGCCTCCGCGGTCGTTGGCCGGGCGCTGCTCGAGGGCAGTTTCACGGTCGCCGACGCCCGCCGCGTCGCCGAAGGGCGCGCCAATTGAAGATCGGACTGATCTCCGACGTGCACGCGAATCTCGTCGCCCTCGAGGCGGTGCTGCCGATGCTCGGCGGCGTCAACGAGATCTGGGTGATGGGCGACACGGTCGGCTACGGGCCCGAACCATCGGCCGTGCTCGCGCTGCTGCGCGGCGATCCGCGCGTCCACATCGTCGCGGGGAACCACGATCGCGCGGTGGCGACGGGACACGGTCTGCGGAAGTTCAACCCCCTCGCTGCGGAGGCGGCGATCCTCCACCAGCAGTGGCTCGACGCAGCGGAGCGCGATTTCCTCGCGGCGCTACCACCGATAGATGAGCGGCAGGGTTTCGCGCTGTGCCACGGCAATCCGCTGGACCCGATCTGGGGTTACGTCTTCGAACCCCACGAGGCTCAGCCTTCATTCCTCGAGACCAGCGGCAGTTGGTGCTGCGGCCACACCCACATCCCTGCCCTGTTCCGTCACGCCGAGGGCAGGACGCTCCGGGAGGCGGTGCGTCCCGACGTTGTCTACGAGGTCGGCGGCTGCGTGATGCTGAATCCTGGAAGCGTCGGTCAACCGCGCGACCGCGACCCCCGGTCCGCGTACGCGATCCTGGACCTGGATGCGCGCGCGGTGACGTTCCACCGCGTCGCCTACGACATCGCCGCGACCCAGCGGAGGATGCGGACGCTCGATCTTCCCGAGTTCCTCGCGGATAGGCTCGCCTCCGGCCGGTAGGCATCGCGGCGATGCGGGGCCCGCATCAGACGGACTCCACTGCGCGGCCGCTTGACCGCACCCGCGCGCTCCGGGCCTGCGAGCCGCCGATCCTGCGAGCACAATCCCGTCGCGTGAGTTCGGAAGAGAAGCCTCCCGCGACCGGCAGAGGGGCTGCGGATGCCGGCGCCGAGCGTCCGGCGCGGAGCGCTTCGACCGATCGGAACGCGCTGCATCCGCCGTCGCTGGAAGTCCGTGAGCAGCAGAAGGGCGGACGCCCCGGCGACCGCTACGTGCGCATCGTTCGCCCGTACGCGAAGGACTTCCGCCGCGACGCCGGCTTCTACGTGGCCACGGAGCAGACACTGCGCGCCAGCGGGCCACTCGGCCGCGCATGGGAGCGCGTCCGCCGCGCGCTCATCGGCCGTCGCCTCGAGACGGAGGCCGAAGCGGGGGAGCGTGTCTCCAAGAAGACCGGCCTCGCGATCCTCGCGTCCGACAACATCTCCTCGTCGGCGTACGCGACCGAGGAGGCGATGCGGGTGCTGGCGCTCGCAGGCACCGGCGCGCTCGCGCTCACCATGCCGATCGCCCTCGCGGTCGTGGCCGTGCTCGCCATCGTCGTGCTGTCCGAGTCGCGCGTCATCCGGGCCTATCCCGGCGGCGGCGGGAGCTACATCGTGGCTCGGGAGAACCACGGCACGATCCCCGGCCTGATCGCCGCCGCCGCTCTGCTGATCGACTACGTCCTCACGGTCGCGGTGTCGACCGCCGCGGGCGTGGCCGCGATCTCGAGCTTCGCGCCGCCGATCCACGACCACCGCGTGCTCTGGGCGCTCGGGCTCATCGCGCTGCTCACGATCGGCAATCTCCGGGGCATCCGCGAGGCCGGGGTCGTCTTCGCCGCTCCCACGTACGCGTACATCGGAGCGCTCGCGGGGCTCATCGGCTACGGCGTGTTCAGGGTCGTCACCGGCGACGTGCCCGTCCCGGTGCAGCCGCGCGAGGCCTTCGACCCGTCGGGAACGCAGGTCCTTTCGACCCTGCTCGTCCTGCGCGCGTTCGCGTCAGGATCGGTCGGACTGACCGGAAGCGAGGCGGTCGCCAACGGCGTGCCGAACTTCAAGCCGCCCGAACCCCGCAACGCGGTCATCACCCTGGTCGCGATGGGCACGATCTTCGCGAGCCTGTTCCTCGGCCTCACCTACCTGGGCACCCACATCGGCATCACGCCCGATGCGAGCGAGGTCGAGACCGTCAACAGCATGCTGACGCGTTCGATCGCTGGCGCCGGCTCGCCCCTGTACTACGCGGTGCAGATCACGACGGCGATCATCCTGCTGCTCGCAGCGAATACGGGGTTCTCGGGGTTCCCACGCCTCGCCTCGGTGCTCGCGAACGATCGCTTCATGCCGCGGCAGTTCGCATACCGCGGCGAGCGGCTCGCGTTCTCGTTCGGCATCCTCGCCCTCGCGCTCATGGCCGCGATCGTGCTCGCCGCGTTCGGCGGCAGCGTCACCGCGCTCATCCCGCTCTACACGATCGGTGTGTTCCTCGCATTCACCCTCTCCCAGAGCGGCCTGGTGCGCCGGTGGCTTCGGCTGCGGAACCCCGGTTGGCAGGCGAGCGTGGTGATCAACACCGTCGGCGCCATCGTCACCGGGGTCGTGCTCGCCGTCGTCGTCATCACGAAGTTCGCCTCGGGCGCGTGGATGGTGATCATCGTTCTTCCGCTGCTGGTGCTGCTGCTGTACGGCATCAGCCACCACTACCGGATCGTGTCCGACGCGCTGACGCTCTCCGACCTGAGCGCTCCGCTGCCGCAGCTCCCTCCTCCGGTCGTGATCGTGCCGATCGCGAGACTCGATCGCTCGGCCGTGCAGGCGCTCGCCTTCGCGCGCTCGATCAGCCCCGACGTCACGGCGGTCCATATCGCGACGAGCGTCGAGAGCGCGCGCGACTTTCTCCGGCGATGGGAGGCGTGGGAGGGCAAGACAGCACTTGATGTGATCGAATCGCCGTACCGCGCGCTGCTCGCTCCGCTGCTCCGGTACATCGACGCCCTCGACAAGCGCGACGATCGGCCAGTCACGGTCGTCCTCGCGGAGTTCGTCCCGCGCCACTGGTGGGAATTCATTCTCCACAGCCAGACCGCGTTCCGACTTAAGGCGAGCCTGCTCTTCAGACCCAACACCGTGGTGATCGACGTGCCCTATCACTTCGAGGACACGGCCGACATCGCGCGCGCAAAGGGCGCGCAGTAGGCGTGTAGACTCCGCCGACGCAATGCAGACCAAACGCGTCCTCGTGCCGCTGAACGGCAACGTGACCGACGCGGACGTCATCGGCTTCGCGATGACGCTGTCCAAGCCCGCTAAGGCTCAGATGGTCGCGATCCACGTCATCGAGGTCCGCTGGAACCTGCCTCTGGACGCCGTGCTCGACGCCGAGATAGCTCGCGGAGAGCAGATCCTGTCCCAGGGGGAGGCGCTGGCGCGGAAGCTGGGCATGACGCTCGAGACCGAGTTGCTACAGGCGCGCGAGGCCGCCGCGGCGATCGTGGACACCGCCACCGAGCGCAAGAGCGACCTCATCCTGCTCGGCATGCCGTACCGAAAGCGCATGGGGCGCGTGTACGTTGGCCGGACCGTGCAGAGCGTCTACTTGAGAGCGCCGTGCGCGGTGCTCGCGTATCGTCAGGAGCAGCCCTGATGTATCCGGCATCATCCTCGCGTCACTCCCGACCCCGCCGATGAACGTCATCATCGTCGGCTGCGGGCGCGTGGGCGGATTCCTCGCCGGGCTCATGGACGCGGGCGGTCACCAGGTGACGATCATCGATCTCGAGCGAGCCGCGTTCGTCCACCTGCCGGCCGAGTTCAAGGGAACGACGCTGCTCGGGGACGGCAGCGATCTCGACGTCCTGCGGCACGCCGATGCCGAGAAGGCCGACGCGTTCCTCGCGCTGACCCAGGGGGACAACCGGAACATCATGGCCGGCCAGATCGCCAAGGAGATCTTCCGCGTCAAGCAGGTGATCGCGAAGATAAACGATCCGATCCGCGCACAGACGTACCGCGCGCACGGCATGTCGACGTTCTCCCGCACGACGATCCTCGGCACGCTCCTCGAGGCGATCCTGAGCGGCAACACCACCGTGGGCGAGCAGCTGATGCGGCGCGTGCTCGAGCACGAGGCGGAGATGTCGGGCGACATGGCGCCGGCGCGCGGCTGATGTACTTCGTCATCGCGGGCGGCGGAGAGGTCGGCTTCCACCTCGCCCGCGCGCTGCTCGAGTCGGGGCACGAGATCATGCTCATCGAGAGCGACCGCCGCCGCGCGCAATTCATCGAGGACGAGCTCGGCTCTGTCGTCATCAACGCGTCGGCCGACGAGGGCCGGTATCAGATCGAGGCCGGTTGCCAGCGCGCCGATGGCGTCATCGCCGTGACCGGGGACGATGCCAAGAACCTCGTCATCTGCCAGCTGGCGAAGTACCACTGCCGGGTGCCGCGGGTCATCGCGAGGGTGAACAACCCCAAGAACGAGATCGTCTTCAAGGCGCTCGGCATCGACGAGACGGTGTCCTCCACGCGCGTCCTGATGAACGTGATCGAGCAGGAGCTGCCGACCGGGGGCTTCCTTCCCCTTATGCCCCTGACCGGCTCGCACCTCGAGGTGATCGAGGCCGAGATCGCGGCGGGCACGCCCGCGGCGGACCGCTCGATCGAGGCGCTGGGGCTTCCCGAGGGGGCCGAGGTCGGCGGCATCGTCCGGGCGGGGGCCGTCCTGCACGCCGACGGGCACACCGTCCTGGCTGTCGGCGACCGCGTGATCGTGCTCGCGCCCACCCTCGCCGAGGCGGAGGTCCGCAGGGCGCTGTTCGGCTGACGGCCTCGCCGGTGTCATAAGTCTTGACAATGGCATTGATAGCCCTTATACAAAGGTCGTGACACGCGCCAACCGACCGGTGTATGCGATCTCGATCGCGGCCAGCCTCACGGGCTGCCACCCGCGGACTTTGCGGATCTACGAGGAAGAGGGGCTCGTCGAGCCGGTGCGCACCCACACGAACATTCGCCTCTACTCGGAGGACGACGTTCAGAGGGTGCGCTGCATCCGCTACCTCACCCAGATCCGCGGCGTGAACCTCGCGGGGGTCAAGCTGCTGCTGCAGCTGCGCGACATCTCCGAGCTCCTCGAGGAGGTCGCGAGCCAGCTCGAGGACCAGGAGTCGCGGCGAGAGCGCGTCGAGGCCGGCCGCGAGGCGCGCTCACCGGGGCGCCCCGCCGGCGCGGAAATGGAAATCAGGACCTACAAAAACCCCTACTCGACGCACACCGGCGGCGCGGCCGGACACCCCGGCCGCGCCGCGTCATCAGCGGAAGCTAAGAAAAGGTAGTGGCCCCACATGAGTGATCTCGAGACCGTACGCGAACCCAATGACCTGCCGACGGCCGGCGTCAAGGATCTGCCGCTCGTCCCGCTGCGGGAAGCGGTCGTCTTCCCCAAGCTCGTCGTTCCCCTCGGAGTGGGACGCGAGAAGTCCGTCGCTGCGATCAACGCCGCGATGGCGGCGGAGAAGCACTACGTGGTGCTCGTCGCCCAGCGCGACGCCGAGCTGGACGAGCCGACGCCCGAGCAGATCTACAGCATCGGCACGGTCGCCGAGATCGTCCGGCTGCTGCGCATCCCCGATGGCAGCGCGCAGATCATCGTGCAGGGGCTGCACCGCGTCCGCATCCGGGAGTACCTGCCCGAGGAGCGGTACCTCCGCGTGTCGTTCGACGCGATCCCGGAGGACCAGGGCGCGGCCGTGGAGCGCGAGGCGCTCCTGCGCAACCTGAAGAACCTCTTCCAGAGCTACGTCGACAACGGCGGCTCCATCCTGCCCGAGCTCGCGATGACCGCGAAGAACACCGACGATCCCGCGCACTTCGCCGACCTCGTCGGCTCGAGCCCCGACCTCACCCTCGAGCAGCGACAGCAGCTCCTCGAGACCCCGAGCGTCATCGAGCGGCTCAAGTTCCTGTCCGTCTTCCTGGTAAAGCAGAACGAGATCCTCGAGCTGAAGGCCAAGATCCAGACCGAGGTCCAGCAGACGCTCGATAAGACGCAGCGCGAGTACATCCTGCGCGAGCAGATGAAGGCGATCCAGAAGGAGCTCGGCGAGGAGGACGGCGGCTCCGAGATCGGCGAGCTGCGCGAGAAGATCGAGGCCGCTGGCATGCCCGCGGAGGTCAACGAGAAGGCCCTCAAGGAGGTCGGCCGGCTGGAGAAGATCCCGCAGGCGTCCCCCGAGCAGGGCGTGATCCGCACCTACGTCGACTGGCTCATCTCGCTGCCGTGGCAGAAGGCCGGGGCCGAGGACTGGGACATCGCCGAGGCCGCGCGCATCCTCGACGAGGATCACTACGGCCTGCCCAAGATCAAGGATCGGATCATCGAGTACATGGCCGTGCGCAAGCTGGCGAAGGACCTCCGTGCTCCCATCCTCTGCTTCGTGGGGCCGCCTGGCGTGGGCAAGACGAGCCTCGGGAAGTCGATCGCGCGCGCCATGGGACGCAAGTTCGTGCGCATGTCGCTCGGCGGCATCCGCGACGAGGCCGAGATCCGCGGCCACCGGCGCACCTACGTCGGCGCGCTCCCCGGCCGGATCATTCAGAACATGAAGACCGCGGCCGAGATCAACCCCGTGTTCATGCTCGACGAGGTCGACAAGGTCGGCGCGGACTTCCGCGGGGATCCGAGCTCCGCGCTCCTCGAGGTCCTCGACCCCGAGCAGAACGGCACGTTCTCGGACCACTACCTCGAGGTCCCGTACGACCTCTCGAAGGTCGTGTTCATCACGACGGCCAACATCGAGGACACGATCATCCCGCCGCTCCGTGACCGCATGGAGATCATCCGTCTCCCCGGCTACACGGAGGACGAGAAGATGCACATCGCGCAGGGCTACCTCCTGCCGCGGCAGCTGAAGCAGCACGGGCTGGGGGCGGTCGACGAGGCTCCCGCACGGCTGTCCTTCTCCGACGAGGTGCTGCGCGAGCTGCTGCGCCGCTACACGCGCGAGGCCGGCGTCCGCAACCTCGAGCGCGAGATCGGCACGATCTGCCGCAAGGTCGCGCGACGCATCGCCGAGGGCACGACGGAGCACGTCGAGGTGACGCTCGAAGATCTCGCGACGTACCTCGGCCCGGAGCGCTTCGACTACGGGCTCGCCGAGGAGGAGGACCAGGTCGGGGCCGTCACCGGTGTTTCGGTGTCGGAGCACGGAGGTGACGTCCTCACCGTGGAGGCGACGGTCATCGACGCGCGGGAGCAGGACTTCATCCTGACCGGCCAGATCGGCAAGGTCATGGAGGAGTCGGCGCGAGCGGCCCTCTCGTACGTCCGCGCGCACTACGCGGAGCTCGGCGTCCCGAAGGGATTCTTCGAGGACCACGCGATGCACATCCACGTGCCCGCGGGCGCCATCCCGAAGGACGGCCCCTCCGCGGGCGTGACCATGGCGACGGCGATCGTGTCGGCCCTCACCGGACGCCGCGTCCACCGCGACGTGGCGATGACCGGGGAGATCACCCTCCGGGGCCGCGTGCTGCCGATCGGCGGAGTGAAGGAGAAGCTGCTCGCCGCGCACCGCGCGGGGATCAAGACCTTCATCCTGCCGGAGAAGAACCGCAAGGACCTGGTCGACGTGCCGAAGGAGGTCCTCGAGACGGTCGACGTGAGAACGGTCTCGGCCATCGAGGAGGTCCTCAAGCTGGCGCTGCTGCCCGGACCTGCCATCACACCGGCGCAGATCGAGGCCGCTCGACCCGCGCCCACGCCTCCGCCCGCGCACTAGGAGCGGAGGCGGGCGATGCCTGTCGAGTACAAGGACTACTACAAGACGCTGGGCGTCAGCAAGGACGCGGCGGCCGCCGATATCAAGAAGGCGTACCGCAAGCTGGCGCGCCAGTACCACCCGGACGTCAACAAGGGCGCCGGGGCCGAGAAGCGCTTTAAGGAGATCAACGAGGCCAACGAGGTCCTCTCCGACCCCGAGAAGCGCAAGCGCTACGACACCCTCGGTCCGAATTGGGAGAGGTATGCACGGCAGGGCCAGGGAGCGGGGGCCCGCGACGGTGGGTTCCAGTGGGTGTACACGACACCGGGGGGCGGCGCCGGCAGCTACGGCGAGGACGTCGGCGGCTTCTCCGACTTCTTCCGCACGATCTTCGGCGACGTCGGCACCTCCGGCGCGGAGGATCCGCTCGGTAGGCGGCGAACGCGGGCGCGCGCCGGCGCCGACCTCGAGCACGACGTGGAGATCAGCCTCGCCGAGGCGTACCGCGGCACCGACCGCACGGTGCAGGTACACCGGCCGGACGGCAGCGTCCGCTCGCTGGATGTCAAGATCCCCTCCGGTGTGCGCGACGCGCAGCGCATCCGCCTAGGCGGCCAGGGCGGCGCGGGCAATGGCGGGGGGCCGGCGGGCGACCTGTACCTGCGCGTGCACGTCCGCCCGCACGCCCTGTTCCAGCGGGACGGGGACGACCTGCGCGCAGAGTTGCCGGTGGCGCTGCACGAGGCGCTGCTCGGAGCCGAGGTCACGCTGCCGACGCTCAAGGGCCGCGTCACGCTGCGCATCCCGCCCGAGACACAGAACGGGCGCACCATCCGCCTCGCCGGGCAGGGCATGCCGCGGGCGGGTGGCGGCAGCGGCGACCTGTACGTGACGGTGAAAGTCGTCCTGCCGCAGAAGCTGACCGAGAAAGAGCGGGAGCTGGCCCACGAGGTGGCCTCCGGCCGCGCGGGCGAGAACGTCCGCTCCCACCTCCTTTGAGCGAGCGAAAGTAGGAAGACGATGATCGATCCCCAGAAGCTGACCGAGAAGACGCAGGAAGCCCTCGTCGCCGCGCAGCGCGGCGCGAGCGAGGCCGGGCGCTCGCACGTCGATGTCGAGGACCTGGCGCTCGCGCTCGTATCCCAGGAGGGCGGCGTCGCCGCGAGCGTGCTCACGGCGGCCGGCACGGCGCCGGCGCAGCTGGGGTCGGCGCTCGAGTCCGAGCTGGCGCGACAGCCGCGCGTCTCCGGCAACGTCCAGGTCAGCGCGACGCCGCGCCTCGGCCGCGTCCTACAGCAGGCGCAGCGTGAGGCGGAGAGCCTTGGCGACGACTACGTCTCGACGGAGCACCTGCTTCTGGCGATGGCAGCCGACGCGGGGTTCACCGGACAGACCCTTGGGCGCCTCGGCGTCACGCGCGAGCGGATGCTCGAATCGCTGCGCTCGATCCGCGGGAACCAGCGCGTCACGAGCCAGAACCCCGAGTCCACGTACCAGGTGCTCGAGAAGTACGGGCGCGATCTCACCGACCTCGCGCGGAAGAACAAGATCGACCCTGTCATCGGGCGCGACGAGGAGATCCGGCGGGTGATCCAGGTCCTGTCCCGGCGCACGAAGAATAACCCCGTCCTCATCGGCGAGCCGGGCGTCGGCAAGACCGCGATCGTCGAGGGCCTCGCGCAGCGGATCGTGCGCGGCGACGTCCCGGAAGGCCTCAAGGACAAGCGCGTCTTCGCGCTCGACATCGGTTCGCTGCTCGCGGGGGCGAAGTACCGCGGTGAGTTCGAGGAGCGCCTCAAGGCGGTGCTGAAGGAGGTCGCGAGCTCGGACGGTCAGATCATCCTGTTCATCGACGAGCTCCACACCGTCGTGGGCGCCGGCGCGGCGGAGGGCGCCGTGGACGCCGCCAACTTGCTGAAGCCGATGCTCGCCCGGGGCGAGCTGCATGCGATCGGAGCGACGACGCTCGACGAGTACCGGAGGCACATCGAGAAGGACGCCGCGCTGGAGCGCCGCTTCCAGCCGGTCCTGGTGGGCGAGCCGTCGGTCGAAGACACGATCTCGATCCTGCGTGGCCTGCGCGAGCGGTACGAGGTCCATCATGGCGTGCGCATCCTCGACGCCGCGCTCGTCGCCGCCGCGGTGCTGTCCGATCGCTACATCACCGGCCGGTTCCTTCCGGACAAGGCCATCGACCTCGTCGACGAGTCGGCGTCGAAGCTTCGCATGGAGATCGACTCGATGCCGGTGGAGCTCGACGAGGTCGAGCGCCGCATCCGCCAGCTCGAGGTCGAGCGCGAGGCGCTCCGGAAGGAGAACGACGCCGCCAGCAAGGAGCGGCTCGAGCGGCTCGAGCGCGAGCTCGCCGACCTGAAGGAGAGCTCGCGCGGCATGCGTGCGCACTGGGAGCAGGAAAAGGCCGCCATCGGCGAGATGCGCGACAAGAAGCGCGGCCTCGAGGCGGTGCGCGCGGACATCGAGAAGGCGGAGCGCGAGGCCGACTTCGGCAAGGCCGCGGAGCTGAAGTACGCGACGCTCGTGCAGCTCGAGCGCGACCTCGTCGCCGCCGAGGCACGCCTGGTGGAGCTCCAGCGCTCGCGCCGCATGCTCACCGAGGACGTCACGTCCGAGGACATCGCCGACGTCGTGGCGAAGTGGACGGGCATTCCCGTCACCAAGCTCCTCGAGGGCGAGGTGCAGAAGCTCCTCCAGATGGAGCGCCGCCTGCACGAGCGCGTCGTCGGCCAGGACGAGGCCGTGACCGCGGTCGCCAACGCGGTGCGCCGAGCGCGTGCCGGCATGCAGGACCCCAACCGGCCTCTCGGATCGTTCCTCTTCCTCGGGCCGACTGGGGTCGGCAAGACGCTGCTCGCGAAGGCGCTCGCCGAATTCCTGTTCGACGACGAGAAGGCAATGGTCCGCCTGGACATGAGCGAGTACATGGAGAAGCACACCGTAGCGCGCCTCATCGGCGCCCCACCCGGCTACGTCGGTTTCGAGGAGGGCGGCCAGCTGACGGAAGCCGTCCGCCGCCGTCCGTACACGGTCCTGCTCCTCGACGAGATCGAGAAGGCGCATCCCGACGTGTTCAACGTCCTGCTGCAGATCCTGGACGACGGCCGGCTGACCGACGGCCACGGCCGGACGGTCGATTTCAAGAACGTCGTCATCATCATGACGAGCAACGTCGGCTCGACCTTCATCACCGAGCTCTCCGGCGACCGCGAGCTGATGCGCAAGCGCGTCATGGACGCCCTGCGCGGGTCGTTCCGTCCCGAGTTCCTCAACCGCGTCGACGAGATCGTCATCTTCAACAACCTGGTCGACGCGCAGCTGATGGAGATCGTCGAGAAGGAGACGCAGCAGCTCGCCAAGCGGCTCGAGGACCGGAAGCTCCGGCTCGAACTCACCGCGAACGCCAAGGCACTCATCGCCGCGGAGGGCTTCGACCCCGTATACGGGGCGCGCCCCATCAAGCGGACCATCCAGCGGCTCGTCCTCGACCCTCTCGCGCAGAAGGTGCTCGCGGGCGAATACAGCGAGGGAGACACCGTCTTCGTCGACGCCGAGGGCGGCAAGATCGTCTTCTGGAGCGAGGACTACGCCAATGATCGGGCCGAGAACCTGCGGGCCGTCGGAGCGGGCGCCGGCCGCCTCAGCTGATGCGCTCCGCGCGGGCGCTGTCCGCGCGGGCGCTGTCCGCGCTGACGCTCGCGGTCCTCGTCGCGTGCGGTCCGACCGCGAGCGGGATCCCCTCCGCATCGGGTCGCCCACCCGGCGCGCAGGGCGTTCCCACGGCGGCGGGTTCGTCCTCGCCGCTGTCATCCGGCGCGAGTCCCTCGGCGAGCGCGCTGGTGGGCGCGGCCTCCGGGAATCCTCCTTCGGCGAACCCGTCGTCGGGCGCTGCGCAGGCCGACGCCGCGACCCGGGTCATGCAGCGCATCGCGACGAGCCTCGCATCGCTCGACGCCGGCAGGATGAACGACCATCTTCTCGCCCTGACCGCGACCGGCTCGCGCGACCCGCGACATCCCGGCCACGCGAAGGCCGTCGCGTACATCAAGGAGCAGCTGGGGGCCCTCGAATATCGCGGCTGGAGCATCGAGTCGCAGCGGACCGTCTACCAGGGCATCCCGCTCGAGAACATCTTCGCGACGATCGACCCCGCACCCGGCGCGGCGACGCCGCAGGCGAACGCGCGGACGGGCGGGGCCGTGGCCACCGGCTGGGTGATGCTCGCCGCGCACTACGACACGACGGCCGTGCGCAGCGCGACGTGGCGGCCGGCGGTCGACCCCGCGCCCGGCGCCGACGACAACGGGACGGGCACCGCCGCGCTCCTCGAGATGCAGCGCGCGCTCTCGGACCTTCGGGCGGAAGGGTGGCTCACCGAGCGCGTCGTCCTCGCGTTTTTCGATGGCGAGGAGCTGTTCTTCAAGGGCAGCGCGGCATACGTGGCGACGCTGCCGCGCCCCGCGCCGTACGCCGCAGTCGTGAACATCGACATGGTCGGATTCAACCCCCTCGCGGACCGGCTCGACCTGATCTGGTACACGGACGCCTCGGCGGCGCTTCGCGACCGCGTCGTGGCCACGAACGCCAGGTACGGCATCGGCGTGGCGCCGCTCGTCGCGCAGTTCGCGGGAGACGGCAACACGATCCTCGACGCCGCGCCCTTCGGTCTCGCGGGGATCCCCTCGGTCGCCCTCGTGGAGCGCTACGGGCCGGCCGACGCGACGTACCCGGGCAACTCCCGTTTCCACACGCCCAATGACACGCCAGACGGCGTCACGAACCGGGGCCTCTGGCTGAAGGCGGCACGGCTTACGCTCGGCACGGCTCTAGAGATGGTGGTGCGCGACCCGCGACCTTAGGCGCGCACCAGAGACCGGCACGGGCGGCCGCAGGGCGCCGCTGAGACCTCGGCTGCTCGACCGCGTACACCACTCGCAGCGCAGTGGGCGCCCAACGGGGCTC
>JBBPYG010000122.1:0-7305 GCA_038200085.1 Candidatus Limnocylindria bacterium
ACCTTCGTCGACCGGACGCGATCGATCTCGGGAACGAGCTCGAACGCGCGGTAGTCCGTGTCGGCCTCGAGGTAATCGAACGAGCGGTAGCCCTCGTATGTCGTGCGCTTCACGTGGTCTCCTCCCCCGCGAACGCGATCCGTCGTGCTTCGGTCCACGCCGTTCCCCGGCGCCGCATCAGATGAACTCGCCCGAGATGCGTGCATGGCGATGGTCACATGGCACAGGAGGTCCGCGGCGACTCGCGGGCCGGGACGTCACGGCGCCTGCCCGATCGTGACCTCGCCGACCGTCGCGCCGAGAGCCGCGTCGCGCACCAGGGCGACGTCGGGAGTATAACCACCGTCCGACAGCGGGAGCGCCGGTCGCACGAGCCGCCGCAGGACGTCGCGGCAGCGGTCCTCATCCGGGATCCACGGATCGCCACCGCGCATCACGGTCGGCACGAAACGGACCCGGAGATCGTTCCGACCTCTGGGTGGATCGACGGCGACGACGACGGACTCGAGCATCTCCTCCGCGCCGAATGGATTTCGGAACGGCGCGAGCGGCATGTCGAGCCGCAGCGTCTGCTCCGCCGCTTCGGGCGTCGCGCCGGCGGGCATGACGTCGGGCGAGGAGCGGCTCAGATGCCCCCAGCTGTGGAACACGTAGTTGCCGAGCGAGTACGCGATGAGGCCGTTCCGGTAGCGCTCGAGGGGGTGCACGACGTGCGGGTGGTGACCGACGACGATGTCCGCGCCCGCGTCTACGAGCGCGTGGGCGACGGGCCGCTGGTACTCCGCGAGGATGCCGTACGAGCGCGCGGCGAAGCCGTGCGGGATCCCCCAGTGCAGCGCGACGACGACCAGACGCGCATCCGCGCGCACCGACCGGATGGCGTCGCACGCGGCCTCGACGTCAGCCCGGTCCGCGACCGTGTGCATGAAGGGCGCGCCGCCCGGCTGCTCCTGCTGGAGCGCCGGGTCGATCGCGACGCTCTGCTGCACGCGCACGGGCGCGACGCCGCCGCGATCGTCGGTGGCGGCGAATCCGGGCGGCAGCGCGGAGCAGAGGCCGATGAACGCGACGCTTCCGCTTGCCGCCGTCCGCACGAGCGGACGGAGGGCCTCCGACTTGGATCTCCCCGCGCCGACCGCATCCACGCCGGCGCGCTCGAGTACGCCGAGCGTGTCCTCCAGCCCCTCCTGCCCGTAGTCGAGCATGTGGTTGTTGGCGAGGGTCACGACGTCGAAGCCGAACGCCTTCAGATCCTCCACGCGGTCCGGGTGCGCGCGGTGGGTCGCGGCCTTCTCGGCGCGCGCCCCTCGGGCGGTCAGGGGGGTCTCGAGATTCCCGAACGCGATCTCCGCACCGTGCAGCAGCGCTTTGAGGCGCTCGTCGTGTTCGGCCACCGCGCGCATCGGCGCGACGTCGCCGGCGATGGCGATCCAGGGCTCAGCCACCGGCCGCGGCCCCGAGCGAGCGGGGGAAGGCGTCGTGGCCGGGGTAGCGGGCGGCGTCGCCGAGCTCGAGCTCGATCTCCATCAGCCGGTTGTACTTGGCGACCCGCTCGGAGCGCGAGAGGGAGCCCGTCTTGATCTGGCCCGTGTTCAACGCGACGGCGAGGTCAGCGATGGTGGTGTCCTCCGTCTCGCCGGAACGGTGGGAGATGACGGCGGCGTAGCCCGAGCGGTGCGCGAGCTCCACGGCGTCGATCGTCTCCGACAGCGTGCCGATCTGGTTCAGCTTTATCAGCACCGCGTTGGCGCAGTGCTCGGCGACGCCGCGGCGGATCCGCGCGACGCTGGTGACGAAGAGGTCGTCGCCGACGAGCTGCATCTTCCGCCCGAGGCGCGCGGTGAGCTCGCGCCACCCGTCCCAGTCGTCCTCGGCGAGGCCGTCCTCGATGGAGACGATCGGGTAGCGCCGACCCCACTCCGCGTAGCGGTCCACGAGGCCCGCGGCGTCGAGCGATACGTCCTCCCGCGCGAGGCGGTACGTACCCGCGTCGTGGAACTCGGTGGAGGCGGGGTCGAGCGCGATCGCCACGTCATCGCCGGGACGATGGCCGCTCTCCTCGATGGCGCGCAGGATGAGCTCGATCGGCTCCTCGTTGCTGCGCAGCCCGGCTGGGGCGAAGCCGCCTTCGTCCCCCACCCCCGTGCTCATGCCGCGCTCGAGCAGGATCGCGCGCAGCGCCTTGAACACCTCCGCGCCGGCGCGGACCGCCTCGGTGAACGTCGGGAGTCCGACCGGGGCGATCATGTACTCCTGCATGTCGGCCGAGTCGGTCGCGTGCTTGCCCCCGTTGAGAATATTCATCAGCGGCACCGGGAGCGTCCGCGCGAGCGGACCGCCGAGGTACCGGTACAGCGGCATGCCGGCCAAAGCGGCGGATGCCCGCGCGCACGCCAGCGAGACGCCGAGCATCGCGTTCGCGCCGAGATGCGACTTGTCTTTGGTGCCGTCGAGCTGAAGGAGCATCGCGTCGATCGCGGACTGGTCCGACGCCTCCTCGCCGAGCAGCTCCGGAGCGACGATGTCATCGACGTTCGCTACCGCCTTCAGGACGCCCTTCCCCCGGTAGCGCGAAGCGTCTCCGTCGCGCAGCTCCACGGCCTCGTGCGCGCCTGTCGAGGCGCCGGACGGGACCATGGCCGTTCCAACGACTCCGCCGGCGAGGTAGACGTCGACCGCCACCGTCGGATCGCCGCGCGAATCGAGGATCTCCCGCGCGCGGATCTTCTCGATGGTCGTCTCAGGCACTCGGGATGGCCTCCACTCCCGGCAGCGCACGGCCCTCGATGAGCTCGAGCGCGGCGCCTCCACCGGTCGACACGTGCGTCATCCGGTCGGCGAGTCCCGCCTCCTGCACCGCCTGCACCGACTCACCGCCGCCGACGATCGTCGCCGCGGCCGAGGCGGCGAGCAGCTCCGCGACGCGCCTCGTGCCTTCGGCGAACGCCGGGATCTCGAACAGCCCCACGGGGCCGTTCCAGAACACCGTCTTTGCCTTGGCGATCGTCGTCGCGTAGCGCGCCAGCGTCAGCGGACCGAGGTCGACGATCGCGGCGTCGGGCGGGACGTCGGCGATCGCGTGGACCGCCGCCGATCCAGCGTCGTCGGGGCGCAGCGACCGCGCGGTGACGACGTCGGCCGGCAGGAGCACGGCGGTGCCCCTCCGCTGAGCGTCCTCCAGGATGGCGCGCGCCTCGCCCTCGCGGTCCGGCTCCGAGAGGCTCGTCCCAATGCCGTGCCCCGTCGCGGCGAGGAACGTGTTGGCCATGCCTCCCGCGATCGCGAGCGCGTCGACCCGCGCGACCAGCGTGCGCAGAACGTCGATCTTCGAGCTGATCTTCGCGCCCCCGATGATCGCCAGAAAAGGCCGCTCCGGGTCGGCCATCAGCCCGCCGAGCACGCGCAGCTCCCTTTCGAGCAACAGGCCGGCGTACGCCGGAAGCAAGTGCGCGACGCCCTCGGTCGACGCGTGCGCGCGGTGCGCCGCACCGAAGGCGTCGTTCACGTACAGGTCGAAGGGCGCGGCGAGCGCGCGCGCGAACTCAGGATCGTTCCGCTCCTCCTCGGGATGGAACCGCACGTTCTCGAGCAGCAGGACATCGCCGGGCGAGAGCGCGCGGACTTCCCGTGCGACGAGGTCGCCGACGCAGTCCGCCGCGAGAGGCACATCACGCCCCAGGGTCAGGGCGAGGCGGCGAGCCGCGGGTGCCAGGCTGAGCGCAGGGTCCGGACCCTTCGGCCGTCCGAGATGGGAGCACAGCGCGATGCGCGCGCCGCGCTCCGCGAGCCACGTGATCGTGGGTGCGGCGGCGCGGATGCGCGTGTCATCGGCGACCTCTTCATGTTCGAGCGGGACGTTGAAGTCGACGCGCAGGAGCACCGCCTTCCCCGCGGGATCGGCGTCCCGGATCGTCCGCGGAAGGCCATGGGCCACTACGGGCCGCGGCGCGCCGATGTCGCCGGAAGCTCGGATGTCATCGCGCGTCCGGTCCGCTATGCCGTCGCGGCCGCGGGGACGCCCGCGCCCTGCTTCGCCGCGACGAACGCGGTCAGATCCGCGAGCCGGCACGCGTAACCCCACTCGTTGTCGTACCAGCTGACGACCTTCACCATGTTGCCGAGGACGATCGTGTCGAGGCCGCTCACGATCGTCGAATGCTCGTCTCCCTTGAGATCGCTCGAGACGAGCGGCTCCTCGGTGTAGTCCATGATCCCCTTGAGGTCACCTTCGGCCGCCTCTTTGAACGCCGCGTTCACCTCTTCCTTCGTGACCTCTCTGCCGAGCGTCGCGGTGAAGTCGACGACGGAGACGGTCGGCGTGGGGACCCGGAACGCCATGCCGGTGAACCTTCCCTTCAGCGCGGGGATGACCAGCGCGACGGCGCGCGCGGCGCCCGTCTCGGAGGGGACGATGTTCTCGCCCGCGGAACGCGCGTCGCGCGGATCCTTCGCTGCGACGTCAAGGAGCTTCTGAGAGTTCGTCTTCGAATGGACGGTGGTCAGGAACCCCTTCTCGATGCCGAAGCTGTCGTTCAGCACCTTCGCCACGGGCGCGAGGCCGTTGGTGGTGCACGACGCGTTGCTGATGATGTGATGGCGCTCCACGTCGAACTCCTCCTCGTTGACACCGAGGACGATGGTCTTGTCCTCGTTCTTCGCCGGGGCCGAGATGATCACGACCTTCGCCCCTGCCTCCAGGTGCGCGCGGGCCTTCGTCGCGTCCGTGAAGAGCCCCGTGGATTCGACCACGATGTCGACGTCGAGGTCCTTCCACGGGAGCCTGGCCGGGTCGCGCTCCTGGAGCACGCGGATGCGCCGGCCGTCGATCAGCAGTGCGTCGTCCGTCGCCGACACCTCGCCCGCGTACTTCCCGTAGTTCGAATCGTGCTTGAAGAGGTGCGCGTTCATGCGCGGGTCGACGAGGTCGTTCACCGCGACGATCTCGATCTCCGGGTGACGCTCGATGAGTGCCTTCAGGCACTGGCGCCCGATCCGGCCGAAGCCGTTGATCGCGACCTTGGTCGTGTGCTCGGTCATGTCCATGCCTCCCTGCCGCGCCAGGCCGCGCCGCCCGGTGCGACGCGTCCGCCGGCCGGCCAGCGTGCGATCCGCCGCGGCCCGACGGCGCAACGGTACGCGAGCCCGCTCAGAGGAACCATTCGCCCCGCCCCGCCCCGCGCTCTCGCGCGGCGAGCACCGCACCCAGCATGCCGACCTCGCCCCCCAGCGCCGAGGGGACCACCTCCACCGCGCGTGCCGGGACGCTGAAGGCGCGTGCCGCGATGGCGCGGCGCATCGGCTCGAGCACGTGGCCCGGCTCGTGCTCCGCGATCGAACCGCCCACGACGATGCGGGATGGATTCAGGGCGTTGA
Source organism: Candidatus Limnocylindria bacterium (assembly GCA_038200085.1). Classification (GTDB taxonomy): domain Bacteria; phylum Chloroflexota; class Limnocylindria; order P2-11E; family P2-11E; genus JALYKU01. Next base: position 5,374 of record JBBPYG010000122.1, read on the forward strand.
CGAGGCCGACGCCGAGGTTGGCGAGCGCGGCCTCGGCGCGCGCGACGATCTCCCAGGCGCGCTCGTCCCCGGCCGCGGCCGCGGCGTACACGGGCGCGGCACCGACCACTCCGAACGCTTGCGCGAGGTTGCGGCCTCCGGCGAGCGACTCGACGCAGCCGAACGCCAGGCATCCGCAGCGCGGGCCCTCCAGCGCGACGGGCCAGTGGCCGACCTCGCCGGCGGTCCCGCTGGCGCCACGGAGCAGACGGCCGCCGCTGACGATCGCGCCGCCGATGCCCGTCGAGACGGTCACGTAGACGAAGTCGGCGAAGCCCCGCGCGGCGCCGACCAACCCCTCCGCGATCGCTGCCATGACGGTGTCGCGGTCGACGAAGACGCGCAGCCCGTCCAGCGCGGCGCTGACGCTGTCGCCGAGCGGGAACTCGCTGAACCCGCGGATGTTCGGGGCCTCGTGGACGACGCCCGAGCGATGGTCGAGCGGGCCCGGCGACGCGCAGCCCGCCGCAACGACGTCTGACAGAGCGACGCCCGCGGCCGACAGCGCTTGGCGCGCACTGTCCGCGATCGCCGCCGGGACGTAGCGGCCGCCCTGCGCAGGGGTCGGCCTCTCATCGCGGCCGAGGACCAGAGGAGGGTCGTGCCGCACGTCCGCGACCACCGCGCGGACGTGCGTCCCGCCGAGGTCGAGGCCGAGGTAGAGGCTCAGGCCTTCGGGAGACGCGAGGCTAGGTCGGGGGCCGAGAGCGTCGAGTTGTCGCCGCCGAACACCTGCTGCTGCGCCGCGCGGTAGCCGCGCCTGGCCTTGTCGCGGCCGAAGGCACTTTCGGCGTCTTCGTAGATCTGGTTCACCAGGACGGCTAGGTACGGGGCCAGCTGGTGCTCCGGGGGCGCCTCCCGCTCGAGGGTCGCCACGTCGATGCGGTCGTCGACGATCGGCAGCGGGCGGTCGATGGGATCGGCCTGCTCGTCGACGCGCATGAGCAGGTTCGCGATCCGGTCGTCGATACCGGGCTTTCCGTACTGGCCGTTGTTGTATTCGGCGAGGAGGGTGTTCGCGAAGGACGCCAGCTGTCCGTTGCGCCCCGCGGCGGCGGCGCCGGACCTCGCGCCCTCCACCGGGATCCCCTCCCGCTTGAGGAAACCGAAGAGGCCCCTCCGCTTCTCCGACTCGGGCGGCGGGACCGACCACCGGCTCGAGATCGGAGCTGCCGGCGTCCCGCCATCCGGCCGGTGCCCATCCGTCGGGCGTGCCGCGTCCTGGGTGGGGGCGGGCCGCCACGCCGGAGGCGGCGATGGCGTGCCGGGCGTCCCCACCGCGCCGGTGATCGCGGCGAGGCGCTCGTCCAACGCCGGCGGGGCCTCCGGTCGCGGGTCGGTCGTCGTGTCGGCGGCCGTGGACCATCGCGCATCGGCGGGTGCGTCGCTGCCTGGATCCGAGGGCGCCGACCACCCGTCGGTGGTGGGCGACGCGGCGGATGTCCCAGCGGAGTCCGACTCGGATGGGCGGGAAACGCGTCGCTCGCCACCGGTCGGCTCGGTGGCCCGAGCGAACGCGGCCGGGGCGGGCGCTTGGGATCCAGGGTCGATGCCGTCGATCATCCCCGCCCGCAGCAGCTCCGCGAGGAGCTGCAGCGTCGGCATGCGGCCCGCGCCCAGCGTCTCCGCGATACCCATGACGTCGCGCTGGCCGTTCACGGCGAGCAGCGCGCGCCACTGCGTCGAGTTCAGCGTGATGTTGTCCTTCTGCGCCGCGCGATCCGACAGGCGGAATCGCATGGTGTCGCGCGGCACGACCTCACGGACGGCCGTCATCCTGTCGCGCTCCTGGAGGGCGCGGTCCAGAAGCGAGTTCAGGTCGCCCTTCAGGTTCTCGCTCGGCGCCTCCCGCCAGGGAATGAACTCGAACTCGCCCCGGTCCGCTGAGAACAC
>JBBPYG010000123.1:0-30931 GCA_038200085.1 Candidatus Limnocylindria bacterium
AGTGGCGGCGTTCCGCCGCGCGGATCGCGTGCCTCCTGGCCGTCGAGGTTGCGAAGCGGCGATGCGAGCAGCCCGACCGACGCGAGCACGACGGCGTAGCCGCCGGCGACGATGAAGGTCGCCGGCGCACCGATCGCGCCGACGACCGCAGCGGCGGCCACCGGAGCGGCCGGATTGATGAGCGCGTTGCCGAGCAGATCGATGCTCGAGACGCGCCCGAGCATCCGCTGCGGCACGTTCCGCTGCACGAGCGCCTGCCAGATGACGGTCGACGAGGAGAGTCCGACGCCCGTCAGAGCCATCAGCACGATGACCGGGAGGACGAACGGGAGCGCCCCAATGGCGAGAACCGACGCCGCGGCGAGCAGCTCGAAGCCGAACAGAAGTTTCCCCGGTCCCCGCGTGGCGACCCGAGCGGCCACGACGCTCGCGACGATGGTGCCGATGCCGTACGCGGCGGTGATGGCGCCGTACGTCGCGGCGCCGCCACCGAGGACGTCGAGCACGAGCAGCGGCGTCATCACGCCGGCCTGGCCGGCGTACGCGACGTTCACCAGCATGAAATACAGCGTCGTCGTCCATAGCCACGGAAGCGAGAGGACGTAGCGCAGGCCGTCGCGGATCTCACGCGCGACCGACCCGGATGCCGAGGGGGCGCGATCGCCGGGGCCGACGGACAGAAGCGATGCGAAGCTGAAGAAGAAGGTCGCCGCGTCGATCGCGAAGGCGAGCGCCGGTCCGTATAACGCGACCGCGAGGCCGCCCAGCGTCGGCCCGACGATGCGGCCGAGGCTGCGGCCCAGAAGGCGCACCGCGTTCCCGGCGCGCAGCGCGTCGGGGGGCACGAGATCGGCGACGATCGCGTTGTACGCGGGCGCCAGGAACGCGTCCGCCGCTCCGAGCGCGGCGGCGGCGACGTAGAGATGCTCGATGCCCAGCCGCGCGGACGCCGACAGCAGCGCGACGACCGCGACGACGCACCCGCCGGCCAGGTCGCTCGCGATGATGAGCCTGCGGCGCGACACCCGGTCCGCGATGGCGCCCCCGAGCAGGAGCAGGGCGACGCTCGTCCCGGTCTCGATGGCGATCGTGAGGCCGAGCTGGAGGGGCGAGGCGCCGAGGGCGAGGGCCTGGAAGGGCAACGCGATCGCCCGCGCGTGGTCGCCGAGTCCGGAGACGGTCTGCCCGGCCCACAGAAGGCGGAAGTCGCGATGCCGCAGCGGCGCCAGGACATGCGGCAGCCGCACGGCGCCGAGGCTACGGGCCGCAGCAGGGTCGTCCCGCGACCCGGGTCAGCGGGTGGCGGCGCGCCCCCGCGGACGGCGGTCTCGCGGCAGCTCCTCCTCGAGCTCCTCCCACTCGCGGGCGCTATACAGGTTCGCGGCGAGGACGCCGTCGAGGAGCAACAGCAGCAGCCCCGCGATCGCGAGCAGGAATGGCGCGGGCTGCGGGGCCGGGTCCCCCAGGCCACCCGAGCGGAGCACCGCCGACACGGCGTACAGGACGAGCGCACCCGCCGCGGCCGCGACGTCGGTCCGCGCGAGCCCCCGTTCGCCTGGGATGACGTCGGCGAGCTCGGCGAGCCCGGCCAGCAGCGCGACCGCGATGACGACCGCCGTGGCGATCGCCAACCAGAACGCGGCGATGACGAACCCGTTGGTCTGGTCCGAGCCCCACGCGAACCACGCCATGAGGTCGAGAACGGTGGTGGCGATGCCGAGCCCCGTCGCGATGTGCGCGATGTGCGGCCGAGGCGCGAACCCGAAGCGGCGGCCCTGGAGCAACTCCTTCACCGACGCGATGGTAGTGGGGGTGCCGCACGGCCGACGCGACGGCAAGGATCACGCGCGGTCGGACTCTCGCCCAGCGTCACCGACGCAAGCGGACCAGCGGGCGTGCCTACCATTGCCGCATGTCCGAGACGGTGCGCACGAAGCACGGTGATCTGTCGCTCGAGCAGATCGCGGACGCGCTCCCCGGCACGGGTGACCTCATGGCGTCGGTCGGTGATTCGTGGTGGCGCTGCGCCTACGCGGGCCGCGGCGGGAACTGGCCTCTGGCGGCCTATTTCGCGCGGCGGGTGCGGGGTACGAGCCGCAAGCTCGCCATCCTGCGCCCGAAGTACGCGGAGCGCATCGCCGATTTCGAGGGTGGGCAGCTCGCGGATGTGTTCGCGGCGATCGAGTCGCGGGACCCCGCGCGGTTCGAGCGCGCCTTCGCGGAGGCGACGGACGCCGCGAACCGGAACCACGTCGAGACGGGCTACGCGTACATCCGCTGGGTGCTGCCCGAGGTGCCGCCGCGGGACCTCGATCTCTCTCCTTCGCCGATGGCGTCTCCCACGACCTTGTAGGCCACCGGCTCGCTCAGGTGGCGTCGTCCCGTTGGTGGGGATGACCACGACGGTCCACGTACGGGGGAGGCGCGGCACGCGTAGGCGACGCTGGCGTCAGGGATGGGCGTCGAACCAGTCCGCGATGCGGCGGCAATGCTCGACGCGGTTGCGCGGCCGTCCGCTGCGGGTGAGGTCGTGGTTGTCGTCGGGGAAGCGCACGAAGACGGCCTCCCGGCGCAGGACCTGGAGCGCCACGAACAGCTGCTCGGCCTGCTCGATCGGGCAGCGGAAGTCGTTCTCCGCGTGGAGGATCAGCAGCGGCGTGCGGATCCTCGTGACGTGGTGCAGGGGCGAGCGCTCGACGTAGGGCTTCGCGTCGTCCCACGGCAGCACTCCGCCCATCTCGTGCTCCCAAAAATGCCAGCCGATGTCGCTCGTGCCGAATGACGAGACGTTGTTGCTGATGCTGCGCTGCGTCGCGGCGGCCCTGAAGCGGTCGCTGCGAGTGATCGTCCAGTTCGTCATGAAGCCGCCGTACGAGCCGCCGGTGACGTAGAGCCGCTGGGCGTCCACCCAGCTCTCTTTCGCGACGTGGTCCAGTCCGGCCATGAGGTCGTCGTGGTCCTTGCCGCCCCAGTCGCCGACGCACGCCTTCACGAACGCCTCGCCGTACGCGTGACTCCCTCGCGGGTTGATGAGCAGGACCCCGTAGCCGCGCCCCGCGAGCACCTGGAACTCGTGGAAGAAGGAGTGGCCGTACGCGGTGTGCGGTCCGCCGTGGATCTCGAGCACCAGCGGCCATCGCCGCGACGGGTCGAAGTCCCGGGGTTTCATCAGCCACCCCTCGATCGGCCAGCCGTCCGCTCCGGTGAACTCGATGCGCTCGAGCTCGCTCGTGTGTCGCTCCGCCATGAGCTCCGCGTTGAGCTCCGTGCGCAGGCGCACGTCGACGCCGAGGCGTCCCGCCACGACGTTCCCAGGGTCGTGAGCGGTCGCGAGGACGCCGGCGAAGCGCTGGCCGTCGGCCGCGATCGAGAGCGTGACGAGCTGGTGCGGGCCGAGCGTCTCGGCGCGCACGTCACCTCCGGCCGCGGCGCACGAGTACGCGTTCGCGGTCCCCTGGTCGGATCCGACGAACACCACCCGGTCGCCCGACCATCGCGGAGGCAGCGTCTGCGTCGGACCGCGCATGTCGCTGATGACGACGGAGCCGACCGTCCGGTCCCACCCCTCGAGGAGGTCGCGGCCTTCTCCGCCGGCGCGCGGGAAGACCCAGAGGTGGACATTCCGCGCGCCGGAGCCGATCGCCTCGGGCATGCCGTAGCAGGCGACGAGCGTCCCGTCCGGGCTCCATCCGGGGTTGCCGTACGCGCCGCGCGCGTCGGTGATCCGCACCGGCTCGCCGCCCGTAGCCGCGACCGTCCAGATGTCGGCGACGGTGTTGCGGTCGCGATCGTCGGTGCGGTTCGACACGAAGGTGATGTCGTGTCCGTCGGGGGAGAACGCGGGCTGGCCGTCGTCCCAGTCGCCGTCGGTGATCCGGCGCTGCTCGCTGCCATCGAGGGCGACCGACCACACGTGCTTGCGCCTTCCGTCCGACAGCCCGTGCTCGTCGCTGCGGTAGCGCAGCCGGTCGTAGACGCGGATCCCGTCGCCAGCGTCGTCGCCCGGGCGCGGCGGTTTGGCGACGCACAGCAGGGTGCGGGAGTCGGGGGACCACGCGATGTCGGAGCACCCGTCGGCGAACGAGGTGAGCGCTCGCGTCTCGCCGCCGTCGGCCGCCATGACGTGCAGCTGTTTGGGCGGCCGCGGCCGCTCCTCGGCATGGTCGTGCTCCTCGCGCTCGCCGCGATCGGACAGGAACGCGAGCCACCTGCCGTCCGGCGACCAGCGCGGCGTCGTGTCGCTGGCCTCGCCGTCCGTGAGCCTTTTCGGCTCGTCGTCGCCCTCGAACTGGACCGTCCACAGGGAGGAGCGGTACGAACGATCGTCCGCGACGACCTTCACCGCGTACGCGATGCGCTCCCCGTCCGGGGCGATATCGGCGTCCGTGAGGAAACGCAGACGGTACAGGTCCTCCGGAAGGAACGGAGGCAGGGACTCAGACAACGTGCGACTAATCTTGGCATAGGTGCCCTCCACGGATCGCCGCACGGGTCTGCTCGTCGGCGCGCTCGCCACGTTCTTCGCGCTCGATGCCGCCTTCCTCGGAAGCGTCGCGGGGATCGGGTTCGCGCCGGTCGCGCTCGCCCAGGCCGTGGTCGAGGTGCTCCCGGGCGCGATCACCATCCCGCTCATCGAGCTCCTCCAGTTCTGGGCAGAGCGGCTGCTCATCGCCGGCGTGATCGTGGGATTCTTCGCCGCCGGAGCGCTGGCCGGGGCGTTCGCCGCTGATCCGCGCCGCCGCGACCGCGCCGTCATCGCCCTCGCAGCCGGCCCGTGGGCGGCGGCCGTCGTCCTGCCGCAGCTCTTCGCAGCGGCGAAGGTGGACCTGCCGAGCAACATCCTCGACTCGGCGATCGGCGCCATCGTGCAGCTCGCCGCCCTGGCCTTCCTGCTCCCGGCGACGGTCCGCAGCCACGAGGAGGCGGCCTCGCCGTCGCGCCGTCGCGCGCTCCTCGGCGTGGCGGGACTCGCCGGCCTCGCGGCCGTCGGCAGCCTCCTCGGCGGATCGCTGCTGCGCGTCGGCAACGCGGTCGGCGACATGCCCGCGACCGCGCGACGGCTGGTGAAGCGAGCCGCGCCGACGCCATCCGACGAGCGCCTCGACAAGCTCGCCGGCGCGACCGCGCGGCTCACCTCGAACGCGGACCACTACGTCGTCGATTCGGCGCTGATCAAGCCGCACGTCGACATCGCCGAGTGGCGCCTCGACGTGAAAGGCGCGGTGGCGCAGCCGTACTCGCTGACATTCGATCAGCTGCTGGACCTCGACGCGGTCGAGCAGCTGCACACGCTCGAGTGCATCAGTAACACCGTTGGGGGCGACCTCGTATCCACGGCGCTGTGGACCGGTGTCCCGCTTCGCGACCTGATCCAGCGCGCGCGCCCGCGGTCCGACGCGTTCGACGTGGTGCTCCGCTCGGTCGACGACTACACCGATTCGTTCCCGCTGGCGAAGGCGATGGAGCCCGAGACGCTCGTCGCTTACCTCATGAACGGCAACACCATCCCGCAGGCCCATGGATACCCGGCGCGCGTGCTCGTCCCGAACATCTACGGCATGAAGAACGTGAAGTGGCTGCGCAGCATCGAGCTCGTCACCTACGACTTCCGCGGGTACTGGCAGGACCGCGGGTGGTCGGACATCGCGACGGTCAACACGAACGCGCGCATCGACGTGCCCGGCCGCGCGCTGCGCTGGGGCGGGGGCGCCACCGACGTCGCGGGCATCGCCTTCGCGGGCGCCCGGGGCATCCGCAAGGTCGAGGTCTCGACCGACGGCGGGAGCAGCTGGTCCGCGGCCGAGGTCGAGCAACCGCTCGCGCCGCTAACGTGGGTGCGGTGGCTTTATCGCTGGACGCCCTCCGGCAGTGGCCGCTTCCGCATCGTCGTCAGGGCGAGCGACGGCCACGGCGACCTCCAGACCAGCGTCGACCGCGAGCCGTTCCCCAATGGCGCGACCGGGCTCCACTCGGTCGACGTCGTCGTCCAGCGCGCGTAGCCGCACCGCCGCGCGACCACCCGGCGCCTGGGCGCGCGGAACGGCATCGGCGCGAATACCGCTCGCACCACCGTCTGAGCGGAATTGAGAACCATGTCCGCGTCAGCCGTCCCGACGCTCGCATCGCCACGAATGGCCGCCGCTGACGCCCACCGGCCCGATCGCCTGGGGCGCGACGCTCCCTCTCAGCCGCCAGCTTGTACGCTCTGCGCCCGATGGCGAAACGCCGCTTCAGCATCACCGCGGTCCTCCCGCAGTACTCCCCTCCCCGCAACGAGTGGCGTCGGCGCGTCCATGCGGCGGTGCTCGAGGCGCAGACCAGGCGCGGCGTCGGGTATCGGGAGACCGACCGCGTCGAGGTCCGCATAACCCTCGCGATCGGCGACCGCCCGCTCGAGATCCACGAGATCGAGGAGCGCATCAAGGACACCCTCGATGCGCTGGAGGGACGGATCGCGGGACCAAGGAGCCGACGCAGGATCGCGCCGATCATCCCCGACGCCGACCAGATCCGGCGCATCGTGATCGAGAAGGCGCCGGCGCGCGGCCGCGCGCGCGCGGTCGGGCAAGTGGCGATCGGCCGCTACCGCAGGAGAAAGACGCGGTGACCGCCCTCCGCTGAAGCGGGCGCACGAACGCCGGCCGCGCATCGCGAGTCACGAGCGCGATGTCGCACTACCCTTTCTCGTCCGTGACGACCAACCTGGAACGACGGCGCCGACTCGGTCCCGGTGCGCTTGTATGGGCCGGATTCGACGGTCCGCAGGCGCCCGGCGCGCTGCTCGACGCGATCCGCGACGGCCGGGTCGGCGGCCTCCTGCTGTTCGCCTTCCGCGGGAACATCCGCGGCAAGGAGCAGGTCCGCGCGATGCTGTCTGAGGCGCAGGAGGCGGCGCGACGGGGCGGTCACCCGCCGGTCCCGGTGGGCGTCGACCAGGAGGGCGGCGCCGTCGTGCGCATCGCGTACCGCGCCGCGATGCCGAGCGCGATGGCCATCGGCGCCACCGGCGACACGCAGCTCTGCGAGCGCGCGGCACGAGTCGTCGCCGAGGGGCTGCGGGCGGACGGCATCGCACTCAACCACGCGCCGGTCTGCGACGTCAACGTAGAGCCGCGAAACCCGGTCATCGGGACGCGCGCCTTCGGCGACGATCCGCGGCGCGTCGCCGCGTTCGCCGCGGCGTGGGTGCGGGGCTCCGAGGGCGCCGGCGTCGCGACCTCGCCCAAGCACTTCCCGGGACACGGCGCGGCGGACGTCGACTCGCACCACGAGGGGGTGGAGATCGCCGCCGATCGCGGACTGCTCGAGAAGCGCGAGCTCGTGCCCTTCCGCGCCGCGTTCGCCGCTGGTGCGTCAGCCGCGATGACCGGGCACCTGCGCTTCCCCGCCCTCGACGCGAGCAACATCGCGACGCTCTCCCGCGCGATCCTCGTCGACCTCCTCCGGAACGACATCGGATTCACGGGCCTGCTGCTCACTGATTCGCTGGACATGTCGGCGATCGCGGACCTTCCGGGCTCGTCGCCCGTCGTGGCGCGCGCCCTGAACGCGGGCGTCGACGCCGTCATGGTCACGAGCGGCATCGAACGGCAGCTGGCCGCGAGCGACGAGATCCTCGCGGGCGTGCGGCCGCGGCGCGTGGCCGAGGCGCTGCGCCGCGCGACGAGCTTCCGTGAACGCTTCGGCATCTGCGTCCCGCAGGGTGACGTCGACGACGCCGGCGCGCGCACGGCCGCGCGCGAGATCGCCGAGCGGGCGATCACGCACACCGGCCCGCCGCTCCCGAACCTCGGTGGGGCGCTGCGCGTCGCGGCGGCCGCGCCGGAACGCGGGTCGCCGGTCGAGGAGTTGGCCGATCCGCTCGGCACCCTGGAGTCGGCGCTCCGCGCAAGGCTCGGCGATCGCGTGCGGTTCTCGCGGGATGGCTCCGCTCCGGACGGCGAAGGGCCGCTGGCCGTCTGCTCCAGTGGCGCGTACCTCGACGAGGCCCAGGCATCGCGCGTCCGCGCCCTCATCGCGGGCGGCGGGATCCTGTGCGCGCTGCGCTCGCCCTACGACGCGAAGGTCGCTCCGGATCGGCCCGCGCTGCTGACGTACGGCGACGTCCCCGCGTCGATGAACGCGCTGGCCGCCGTCCTGGCGGGTGACGCGCCCCCGAGGGGCACCCTCCCCGTCAAGCTCGGATGAGGCGTCGCGCGTTCCTGGCCGGAGCGGCCGGTGCCGCCGTGGCCGCCGCGTGCGCGCCGCTCGCCGCGCCCCCGCCGTCTGCACCGCCCAGCACGAGCCCGCGCGTCCGCGATCTGCTCTCCGGCATGAGCGTTGGCGCGAAGGTCGGTCAGCTCATGAGCGTCGCCTTCCACGGCCGCGTGATCACGCCCGCTATCGAGGCGATGATCCGCGATCGCCGCGTCGGCGGGGTCATCCTCTTCAAGGAGAACTTCGACGACGCCGCGAGCGTGAGGCGTCTGGTCGTCGACCTCCAGCGGGTCGCTCGCGAGGCGGGAACGGTGCCCCTCTTCGTCTCGATCGACCAGGAGGGAGGCGCGGTCGTGCGGATCGGACGCGGCGCGACGGTCCTCCCGGGACAGATGGCGCTCGCCGCGACCCCGGACCCCGCGGCGAGCGTGCGGCGCGCGGTCGCGATCACGGTGCGCGATCTGCGCGCGATCGGCGTGAACTGGAACCTCGCGCCCGTCGCCGACGTGAACGACGAGCCGCGCAACCCGGTGATCCAGAACCGCTCGTTCGGGTCGGATGCCGCGCGCGTCGCGGACCTCGTGCGCGTGGCCGTGAGCGCGTACGCCGAGAACACCTTCCTGTGCTGCGCCAAGCATTTTCCCGGTCACGGCTCCACGACGGTCGATTCGCACACCGGGCTGCCCGAGATCGACGCCGACCTCGCGGAGCTCCGCGCCGTCGAGCTCGTCCCGTTCCAGGCCGCGATCGCCGCGGACGTCCCCGCCATCATGAGCGCGCACATCCGCATCCCCGCGCTCGACCCCACACCGGACCTTCCCGTGACCCTGTCGGCCGCGGTCATGACCGGTCTGCTCCGGGAGACGCTCGGCTTCCGCGGCATCACCGTCACGGACGACCTCGAGATGGCGGCGCTTCGGAGGACCGCGACCGAGGCGGAGTCCGGCGTGCGCGCCGTGATCGCCGGTGCCGATTACCTGCTCTTCCGGTTCGACGAGTCGGCGCAGGCCGAGGGCCACCGCCGGCTCGCCGACGCGTCGGCGGACGGGACGCTGCCAGTCGCGCGGCTGAACGCGTCGGTCACGCGGTTGCTGGAGGCGAAGTCGCGCTTCGGCATCCTCGATGGCGCGGCGCCGGCGGGCACCCCGGGCGCGGCCGACGACCGCGCCGCGGCGCTCGAGCTGGCCCGCGGCAGCATCACGCTGCTGCGCAACGCCGCCGTGCTGCCCCTCCGTGGCCGCGTGCTCGCGCTGGCTCCGCCCGACCCCGACATCGCCGTCATCGAGGACCAGCCGACGCTCGGCGCGGCCCTCGCCGCGATCCGCCCGGACGTCGCCGCGCGCTCCATCACCCTGCGGCCGACCTCTTCGGAGATCGCGGGAGCTGTCGCGGCGGCGCGCGACGCCGATGTCGTCGTCGTGGGCACGGCCGACGCGAACGTCAATCCGGAACAGGCGACGCTCGTGAATGCGCTCCAGGCCGTTCGCCCGACCGTCGTCGTCTCGCTGCGCTCTCCGTACGACATCCTCGCCACGCCGAACGTCGCCGCCTACGCGTGCGCGTACACCGGGCGCGAGCCGAGCGTGCGCGCCGCGTGCGAGGTGCTCGCCGGCATGCGCAAGCCGGCGGGCCGGCTGCCCGTCGCGATACCGGGCGCCTACGCTCTCGGTGCCGGGATGAACGACTTCTGATGTCCGCGCGCGACGACGGTCCGCTGGCGCGCGCGCGCCCGATCGTCGACGCCGCCATCGGCTCGCTCGCGACCGCGTGCGTGCTGCGCGTCGAGCGCGCCGGGGCCGCCTCCACATACGCCGCTGGCTCGCTGTGCCCCGATGAGCGCGCCGGCCCGGACGCGGCGTGCACGCCCGATTCGTGGTTCGACCTCGCGTCGCTGACGAAGCTTGCCACCACCGCCCTGGCGCTCTCGTTGGTGCGCGAGCGCGCTCTGACCCTCGACACGCCGGTGCGCGAGCTCGTCCCCGACTTCCGCGGCGGCCGCAAGGACGAGGTCACGCTGCGCCACGTCCTGACGCACACCGCCGGGCTCGCATGGTGGCGGCCGCTCTGGAACGAGGGCCGGTCGCTCGACGAGATCGTGTGGCTGGCGGCGCACGAGCCGCTCGGCGGCGACCTCGGGACCTTCGCGTACAGCGACCTCGGTTACATCATGCTCACCGCCGGCCTCGCGACGGTCGGCGACGCCGCGTTCGCGGAGCTCGCCCACGAGCGGGTGATCGGCGCGGTCGAAGCCGAGACCTGCGCGTACGGCCCGCGCGAGCGGGAGCGGTGCGCGGCGACCGAGGCGGACACCGAGTGGCGCGCTCGCCGGCTCCGCGGCGAGGTGCACGACGAGAACGCGTTCGCGATGGGAGGGATCGCGGGGCACGCCGGCCTCTTCGGGACCGCGGCCGACGTGGCGGCGCTGGCGCGCGTGTTCCGCGACGGCGCGGTCATCGGCAGCGACCTGGCATCGCTCGCGCGCGGCGAGCACGCGCGCGGCGACAACGTCCGGCGCGGGCTCGGCCTGGCCCTGCGCGCTCCGCGGGACGCGATGTGCGGGCGCTACTTCGGCGAGGACGCGTACGGGCACACCGGGTTCACCGGCACCTCGCTGTGGATCGATCCCGCGACGGACCTGACGGTCGTGCTGCTCACGAATCGCGTGTATTTCGGCCGCGACAACGCCGATGCGCTGTATCGCTTCCGGATCGCCGTGCACGAGGCGGTGAGCGCCCCGCCCGCTTAGCGGCGCCGCCTTACGATCGACGCGATCCGGCCCGTCAGTTGAGCAGCCACGATCGATGTGCTGCGCACCGTCGGTCTGGGGAGCGCCGTGACGATCGGCGCGATGCACCGTCGCCGCGTAGCGCCGTCACAATCCATGCGATGCGCGCGATCGGTGTGATGTCGGGTACGTCGATCGACGGGATGGAGCTCGCCGCCGTCGACATCGACGACGCGCGTCCACGGGCCGGCGCCCGCTTCGTCGCGCACGAGCACCGCGACTTCGAAGCCGCGCTGCGACGCGACCTCCTGTCCGCCGCGTCAGGCGAGCCGCTGACGGCGGCGGATCTCGCGCTGCTGAACGCCGCGCTCGGCGAGGCGTACGCTGCCGCGCTGGCGTCGTTCCTTCCATCGCTCGAGCCGCCCGGCGAGGTGATCGGCATCCATGGGCAGACCATCGCGCATGTCCCCGCGCGGCACGTCGGGCTCCAGCTCGGCGACGCGGCACGGGTGGCGGTGAGGACCGGCGTCGCGGTCGTATCCGACTTTCGCAGCGCCGACCTCGCGGCGGGCGGCGAGGGCGCGCCGCTGGTGCCGTTCGCCGATCACCTGCTCTTCGCGGACGGCGCGCCTCGCGTGCTGCTGAACCTCGGCGGCATCGCAAACCTGACGCTGCTTCCGACGGGCGAACGCGACGACGTGCGGGCGTTCGACACGGGCCCGGCGAACATGGTGAGCGACCTCATCGCGGAGCGCGCGGGAGAGTGCTTCGACGCGGGCGGCAGCGGCGCGCTGCGCGGACGCGTCGTCGCTAGCGCGCTGGACGCCGCGCTGGCGCATCCCTACTTCGCCCGCGAGGCCCCGAAGAGCACGGGACGCGAGGACTTCGGCGCTCCGTTCGCCGGCGCGCTCCTCGCCGAGGTCGAGCGATGCGGCGGATCGCGCGACGACGCGCTCGCGACCGCCGCGGAGCTCGTCGCGCGCACCGTCGCTGACGGCCTGGCGCGCAACACGCCGCCCGGCATCGCGTGGCGCGACCTCGTCGTCGCCGGTGGTGGCGTCCAGAACGCCGCGCTCATGGAACGCCTCGCCGCCACGGTCGCGCCGATCCCGGTGCGCGTCACCGACGACCTCGGCATCCCAGCGCCGTCGCGAGAGGCCGTCGCCTTCGGCGTGCTCGCGGCGTTCCGCATCCGCGGTGAGCCGAACACGCTGCCCCGATGCACGGGCGCGAGCCGCGCGGTGTCCGCGGGAGCGGTCCACCAACCGTGAGACCGAACGTATCGCCGTTCGTCGTCGCGGTCGACAGCGCAGACCGGCTCCCGCTCCGACCGAGCTCATGGTGCGCATCGCCAGCAGCCCGACACTCGACCGGCGCGCGTCCATCGCCCGACTTCGCGAGGCGCGTCCGTGCAGGCAGGCGGCGCTGCGGGCGGCCGCGCGAGAGGAACATCGCCTGAGGGCTCCGGTCGTCGTGGGGATCGACGCCGGGGCGAGCAAGACGCGCGCGTTCGCGGTCACGCGCGAGGGCGACGTCCTCGGACGCGGAGCGGGCGGGGGCGGCAACCTGCTGTCCTCCCCTGACCCCGAGGGCGCGATCGGAGCGGCGCTGGCCGAGGCGCTCGCGGGACGGGCGCCCGACGCGGTCGTTCTCTCGTGCGCCGGCGGGGACCGGCCGGCGGACCGCGACCGGGGCGTCGCCATCCTCGGCCGGCTGCTCGGCCCGCACGTCCCGGTCGGCGTCACGCACGACGCGCTCGCCGCGCTGTACGCGGGAAATCGCGCGGGGTGCGGCGTGGTGGTGATCGCGGGGACCGGGTCCATCGCGTTCGGCCGCAACGAGGAAGGCGAGGAGCAGCGCGCCGGAGGATGGGGTTATCTCATCGGCGACGAGGGCGCCGCCGTCTGGCTCGGCCTCGAGGGACTGCGCGCCGCGGCTCACGCCGTCGACGGCACCGGTGCGCCGACGCGGATCGTCGAGTACCTCCTGGCCGAGCTCGGGATCGTCCAGTTCGCGGACGTCCTCCCGCTGCTCTACGGAGCTCCGCATCCAGCGCCCGCGACCCTCGCCGGAGCGCGCGCCGTCGCGCTCGCCGCGAGCGGCAACGACGCGCTGGCGATGAGCGTGATCCAGCGGGGCGCGCACGCCCTCGCGCGAGCCGCCACCGTCGTCGCGTTCGGCCTGGACCTGGTAGAGGGGCCGCTGTACCTCGCCGGCGGCACGTTCGAGAACGTGTCCGCCCTCGAGCACGCGGTGCGCATCGAGCTGCTGGGAATGCTGCCGCGCGCGCCGGTGGAGCGGGTGCGCGAAGAGCCCGCGATGGGCGCGGCGCGCCTCGCCGCGCGCCTGGCGTGGCCCGAGTGAAGGGACTCCGGCCCACCGCCGCGCCCCACCCCGGCCGCGCGCCGCGCGTGGCCTGGGTGAGGGGACCTCGGGCCACTGGGCCGCATGACGAACCCACTGCGCGGGGTGGCGCGTGACCTCGCCCGCCCGCCGCACCGAGCGGCGTAACCCGCGGGCGTCGGGCCTCGCGGGCCTCTCGACAGCGGAGCTCCTGCGCCTGCTGAACGACGAGGATGCGACCGTCCCGGCCGCCGTGCGCGCGGCGACCCGGGACATCGAGCGCGCCACGGAAGTCATCGCGGACGCGATCGCCTCCGGTGGCCGCCTGCGGTACGTCGGCGCTGGCACCAGCGGCAGGCTCGGCGTGCTCGACGCGAGCGAGGCGCCGCCGACGTTCGGCGTGGACCCCGACCTCGTCCACGGCGTCATCGCGGGCGGCGATCGTGCGCTCCGCACCTCGGTGGAAGGTGCCGAGGACGACGCCGCCGCGGGTGCGCGCGACATCGCGCCGCTCGTTCGCGGTGGCGACGTGGTCGTCGGGATCAGCGCGGGGGGCCGAGCGCCCTACGTCGTCGCGGCGGTGGAGGAGGCGGCGCGGCTCGGCGCGCGCACCGTAGCGCTCACCTGCGATGCCTCGGGTGCGCTCGCACGCGCCGCCGAGATCGCGATCGTCGTGGACGTGGGTCCGGAGGTCATCGCCGGATCGAGCCGCATGAAGGCCGGCACGGCGACGAAGCTCGTCCTCAACATGCTGTCGACCGCGGCCATGGTGAAGGTGGGCCGCACGCGCGGCGACCTGATGGTCGACCTGCGCGCGACGAACGCGAAGCTGCGCGAACGCGCCGTGACCATGGTGCGATCCGAGGCACATGTTGACGACGCTGAAGCACGCCGGCGTCTCGAAGCGACCGGTTGGGACGTGCGCCGCGCGATCGATGGATAGCGGCATGCGCCGGGCGCATGCTATTGCGGCGTGAAGCGCCTGATCGTGAACGCCGACGACCTCGGCCGCTGCCCCGGCGTCGACGCGGGGATCATGCGCGCGCACCGCGACGGCATCGTGACCGCCTCCACGCTTATGGCGAACTCCCCCGACGCCGAACACGCCGCCGCGCTCGCACGCGAGGCGCCCTCGCTCGACGTCGGGGTGCACCTCGTCCTCACGTTCGCGAGACCCGTGTCCGACCCGTCGCGCATTCCCTCCCTCCTCGAGGCCGACGGCGCGTTCCCGAGCCGCCCCGGTCCGGTCTACGGTCGCGCGCGAGCCGAAGAGGTCCTCGTGGAGTACCGCGCCCAGTACGCGCGCGCCCGCGACCTGCTCGGCCGGGAGCCGACGCACCTGGATTCGCACCACTTCGTCCACGACGACCCCCAGGTCGCGAGCGCCCTGGGCGAGCTCGCGGTCGAGACCGGCGCTGCGGCTCGCGTGCAGGGCGAGGCGCACAAGACCGCGTACCGCGCCCTGGGGATCCGCACCCCGGACCGCTTCTGCCGCGAGTTCCAGTTCGCGGGCCACATCGACGTGCCGGCACTCGAGGCGATCCTCGGCCGCATCGCGCGTGCCGGCGAGGGCGTGACCGAGCTCATGTGCCATCCCGGCGATCCCGACGCCGAGCTGCTCGCGCACTCGACGTACGCGAGCGAGCGCGCCACCGAGGTCGTGACGCTGACCGATCCGCGCATCCGCGAGGCGGTCGCCGAGGCGGGCCTCGAGCTCGCGACCTTCGCCGACCTGTGACTCCGACGCCCCGCGAGCGCGTCATGGCGGCCGTTCGGGGCGAGGCCGTCGACCGCCCGCCGTTCGCGGTGTGGCGCCACTTCTACCCAGAGGAGAACGAGGGCGCGCAGCGGCTCGCCCGCACGACGATCGACTTCACCCGGCGCCACGAGCTGGACCTGGTGAAGTACAACCCGCGCGCGCACTACCACGCCGAGCCGTGGGGCACGCGGTACCGCTACGACCGAACGGCGAAGCCCGTCGTCGAGCGTTACGCCGTCACGGACAGCGCGGGCTGGTCCCGCATCGACGCGCGCGGCGTGGACGAGCCGGCGTTCGCGGAGCTCCTCGAAGGTCTGGCGATCGTTCGCAGCGGGCTCCCCGACACGCCGGTCGTGGCGACGATCTTCACCCCGCTCGGCGTCCTCGAGCGGCTCGCAGGCGCGGAGCGGCTGGGCGCAGACCTGCGCGACGCGCCGGAGCGCGCGCTGGCCGCGCTCGACGCCGTGACTCTGACCTTCGCCGCACTCGCACGCGCGTGCCTCGAGGTGTGCGACGGCATCTTCCTCGCGACGACCGCGTGGGCGCAGCGCGCGGTCCTCGACGAAGCGCAGTACGCGCGCTTCGGAACGCCGTTCGATCTTCGGATCCTGGATGCCGCGCGCGATGCGCCGCTCAACGTGCTCCACGTCTGCGGCGCCGACGCACGCGTGCTCGAGCTCGCCGCGTACCCGCACGTCGCCGCGGTGTCGTGGAACACGCAGGCCGCCGGAGCGCCGACGCTCGGCGAGTTCCTCTCCCATGTGCTCGACCGCGCCGGCGTCGGCGGAATCAGCGACGGCGCCCTGCTCTCGGCCGACTCCGCGCTGGTGCGCGGCGAGATCGCCGACGGATCCGCGCAGACCGGCGGGCGGCGGTGGATCGCGGCGGGAGGATGCACGATCCCGGTCGAGACGCCACCATCGGCGATCGACGCCGCGCGCGCGGCTCTGGCGCGATGAGCGCCGTCCGGCAGCCCTCGTTCCAGAAGGCCCTCTGGGTCGTGCGCGACAAGATCACGACCCGGCGGGCGATCGACGACCTCATGGCCGACGCGATCACGCGCGGTATCCACGACGTCGTCGCGCAGATCCGCGGCCGTGGTGACGCGTACTACGCCTCGTCGCGCGAGCCGCGGGCGGAGGGCCTTGAAGAGGGCCTCGACCCGCTGGCGCACCTCGTACGCGCGGGCGGGTTCGTCGGCGTGCGGATCCACGCGTGGGGCAACGTCTTCTACGTGTGGTCCGACCCCGGCCACGGCCTCCCCCGTTCGCGCGAGCACGTGGTCCGCGCGCATCCAGAGTGGCTCCTGCGGCCCGACGGCGAGCACACGCTCGATCCGGCCGGCGGCGCCGATTGGGAGGGCGTGTACGTGGACCCGCGCAGCGCGAAGGGACGCGAGCACACCCTCGCGGTGTTCGAGGACATCGTCTCCGCATACCCGGTCGAAGGCTTCCATTACGACTTCGTGCGCTACCCGCAGGCGCGCTACGCATCGTCGCCCGAAGACCACGAGGCCGTGACCGCCCTCGTGCGTGCCGGCGCCCACCGCCTGCGCGCGGCCCGCGATGGGGTCGTTCTATCGGCCGCCGTGTTCCCGGATCCGCCCGTGGCGCGCGACGCGGTGCTGCAGCGATGGCCGGAGTGGGCCGCGCAGGGCCTGCTGGACCTCGTCTGTCCCATGGCCTACCGGCGCTCGACGGCCGAGGTCGCCCGAATCCTCGCCGCCGCGCGCGCGGCCGCCCCCCACGTCCGCATGTGGGGCGGGGTCATGGGGTACGCCGGCGAGCCAGAGCTTCTCGCCGAGCAGGTGCGCGCGGCGGCGGACGCCGGCTGCGCGGGCGCGATCCTGTTCTCGTACGACCCGGCGCAGCGCGACCTTCTCGACGCGTTCGCGTCCGCCTGAGCGTCCGAATCCCTCGCCGTCACGTCGTCGGCACTCAGATATCGATGCGGCCCCGCATCGGCCACCGCTGGGGCGTACGCCGACGCTGGCGTCGGCTCGCGCTGCGCGTAGCATGCGCGCGCATGCGCGAGACGGCCGTTCCGGCCTCGCCACCGCAGCCGCCACCGGACGCCGCGCCGGCCACGCCGGATCCGCTCGCGGCCGACGTCGCGGCCGCCGTGGCGGCGCTGCGGCGCGACGCGGGTCTCTCCGAGCGCGCCGCCGCACGGAAGCTCCGGACCTCGCAGACCCAGCTCCGCCGCATGGAGGACCCGCGCTACCTGCCGTCGCTGCGCTCACTCGCGCGGCTCGCGGCCGCCTTCGGCCACCGCCTGACGATCGAATTCCGCCCGCAAGACGCCGGGGGCCGCAAGGCCGCCGCGGCTAGCGCGTCCGGGTCACCTTCGAAAGGCCCGCTGGCCGCTCGGGATCCCGGCCGTGGCGCCGCGCGACTTCCTTCGCGATCAGTTGCGCAACGACGACGAAGCTGATCGGCATGAGCGCCTCGGACAGCGGCCGTTCGAGAAGGATCGCGTCCGCGGCGCACTCCGCCAAAGCGGCGTGGTTCGTGACCGCGTAGACCTTCGCGCCGCGCCCCGAAAGGCGCTCGCAGAGCGCGACGGAATCGCGACCGTTCGCCCCGCGCGACGCGAACAGCAGCACCGGCGTGCCCGGCTGGAGCAGCGCGATCGGTCCGTGCGCGAAATCGGCGCTGGAATAGGGCTCGGCCCACACCCGCGCGAGCTCCTTGATCTTGAGCGCCGCCTCGAGGGCCGTGGCGTATTCGTACCCGCGTCCGAGCACGATCAGCTCGCGCGCTCGTCCGAGTCGTGACGCGATCCGCAGCGCTCCGGCGTCCGTTCCCTCGGCTTCCTCGATCGATTCGGCGAGGCCCGCCAGCGACAGCGCGCTCCGTCCGCGCGCCTCGGCGGTGGTCGCGGCCAGGAGCGCGAGCGCGACGCACGTCGCGGTGTATGTCTTCGTCGCCGCGACGGAACGCTCGACCCCCGCGCGCAGCGGGAACGTCCACGCCGCGCGCCGCGCGAGCACCGAGCCGGCGCGGTTGGTGATCGCGATGGTGACCGCTCCCTCGCGGCGCGCCTCGGCGACGACGGCCGCGACATCCGGGGCCGCACCCGACTGCGAGATGCCGATGACGGCTCCGCCCCCGAACGCCGGAGGCGCCGCGTAGCGCGTGACGAGCGACGGCGCGGCGAGCGCCGTCACGACGCCGGCCATGCTCTCGAAGAGGTACTTGCCGTACGTCGCGGCGTTATCGGACGAGCCGCGCGCGGCGAGCGTCAGGTGGGCCGCCCGCGCCAGCTCACGGCCGATCGTCCGCGCCTCCGGCCAGCCGGACTCGAGAAGGCGCCGGACGATCGCGGGCTGCTCGGCGATCTCCGACCGCAGCGACATCGGTGCTGATGATGCGATAGGTCGTTCGGGCGTGCGCCACATACTTGGACGGATGGCCGAGCGTCCGCGGATCGTGGTGATCGAGGACGATCCATCCGTCGCGGAGCTCGTGTCGCTGTACCTGCGCAACGCGGGGTTCGACGTCGAGCACGCCGCGACCGCGGGCGCCGCGCGGACGCTCCTCGAGCGGACCGCGTCGCTGGTGGTCCTCGACCTCGGCCTACCCGACGCCGACGGCCTGGACGTGCTGCGCGAGCTCCGCCGCCGACGCGGGACGCCGGTGCTCGCGCTGACGGCGCGGGCCGAGGACGCGCAGAAGGTCGAGGCGCTCGAGCTCGGGCTCGACGACTACGTGACCAAGCCGTTCAACCCGCGCGAGCTCGTCGCGCGCGTGCGCGCGATCCTCCGCCGCAGCTCGGGCGTCGGCGACGGAAGGCCGCTCGTGGTCGGCAACCTCACGCTCGATCCCGCGCGCCACGAGGTGGAGGTCGCGGGCCGGTCGGTGAGCCTGCGCGCGAAGGAGTTCGAGCTGCTCGAGGAGTTCTGCCGCAAGCCCGGGATCGTGCTGACGCGCGACAAGCTGCTCGAGGACGTATGGGGCTTCGCCTACCCGGGGGAGACGCGCACCGTGGACGTGCACGTGAAGCAGCTGCGGGACAAACTCGCGGGCTCGGACGCGCGGATCGAGACGATCTGGGGGGTCGGCTATAAGTTCGTCGCGCCGGCGTAGTGCCTCGTGCGGATGAGCATCGCCGGGAGGCTCTTCCTCTCGTATGTCGCCGTCGTCGCGGCGGGCCTTCTCGCGGCCGGCATCACGGTCTCCGGGCTGCTCTTCCGGTACGAGAACGACGTCACGCGCGTCCGGCTCGTCGAGCTCGCGGTGCCCTTCCAGACGGCGATCCAGAACGGCGTTCGCGACGGCAAGCAGCCGCGTCAGATCCTGGACGAACTCGAGGACCAGGCCGCCGCGGCGGACGCGCGGCTGCTCATCCTGAGTCCCAACGGCGGCAACGCCAACGTCGCGCGTCGGGTGCTCGTCGACACGGAGGGCAACCTCCTGAACACGAAGTTCCCTCAGGCCGACCAGGGGAATATCGGCCAGTTCGTCGACCAGGGCGAGCCGTGGATCTTCGTGCAGCAGCAGCTGCAGCGCGCGGTGCTCGGGGCCGGCGGACAGGGGACGATCGTGGTCGCGCGTCCGCGCGCGGCGTACGGCGACTCGGTGCGCGCCATTCTGCCCTCGCTCGCCCTGAGCGCACTGGCGGCGATCGCCCTCGCGTCGATCGTCGCCGCGCTGCTCGCCCGCACGATCACCCGGCCGCTGCGGGACCTCGCCGCGGTGGCGAAGCGGCTCGCGTCGGGGGACTACCGCGCGCGGGTCGGCGCCTCAGGCCCGAGCGAGGTCGCGCGACTCGGAGCGGCGTTCGACGACATGGCGGCGGAGGTGGAGCGCGCGCGGGCGAGCGAGCAGGGATTCCTCGCGGACATCTCGCACGAGCTGCGCACTCCGCTGACATCGATCCATGGCTTCGCGCAGGCGATCGTGGACGGCGAGGCGCGCGGGGACGGCGTGACCGGCGCCGCGGGCATCATTCAGCGAGAATCCCGTCGCCTGGTGCGCCTCGTCGAGGGCCTCCTCCAGGTCGCTCGGATCGAGTCGGGCGCATCGGAGGTCCGACGCGAGCCCGTCGACGCGAACGCGATCGTCCAGGGCGCGGTCGAAGCGCTCGCGGTCCAGGCGGCCTCAGGCCAGGTGCGCTTCGAGGTCGCGCTGTCCCCGAGCCGTCCGCTCGCGGGCGATCCCGACCGGCTCGCCCAGCTGTTCATCAACGTGCTCGACAACGCGGTGAAGCATTCGCCGCCCGGCGGCCGGGTGGAAGTGCGCGCATCCCAGGCCGACGGGACCTACGTTGTGCGCATCCGCGACTCGGGCGGGGGCGTGCCGGAGGGCGCGGAGGCCCGGGTCTTCGACCGCTTCTACCGCGGCGAAGATGCGGTGCGCGACGGTGCGGGGCTCGGACTGGCCATCGCGCGCGCGATCGCCCACGCGCACGGCGGAGACATCGCCGCCGGGAATTCCGAGGGCGGCGGCGCCGAGTTCGTGGTGCGGCTACCGGTCGGCGACGGGCGAGCGGAAACGCCTGGCGCGGGGACCGCGGCGAAGATCTCGAAGGCGCCCCACTAAACTTTCGCGGGTGCTCGGGGGGACGGTGCGCGGCAAGCTGACCCGGCTGCGCTGCCCGCGGGAGGATGACCTTACCTCCTACGGCCGCTGGATGGCGGACCTGCGCGTTCGGCACGCGGGGCCGATCTGGCACGAGCCCGCGTGGATCTCGACGTGGAAGGAGCGCCTCACCGAACAGGCGAAGGACAAGGAGTCGGTGCTCTGGTCGATCGAGGCGGACGGGGCGCTCGTGGGGATGATCCGCGGATCGTTCGGCTGGGACGCGCCGATGTCCGACCACGTCTCGATCGAGCAGTTCATCGTCGACCCCGAGCGCTGGGGCCACGGCTACGGCTTCGACGCCGCGCTCGCGCTGCACCGGTACGCGCTCGACTACCTGAACCGCCGCTGGTGCGACGTGGCGATCCGCGAACACAACGTCCCGGCGCGGCGCATCGCCGAGAAGCTCGGGTACGAGGAGTTCGGGCACGGTCACGCGGTCCACTGGGTCGACGGTCGCTACGTCGACGAGCTGTCACTGCGCCTCCCGCGCGAGGTTTGGCTGGAGCGATGGGGCGCGTCCGAGCGCGAGTACGAGCCGCTCGCCCCCGAGGCGTGGACGTGAGCGCCTCCCGCGCAGCTCCACCGTGTCAGGCGCTGAGGGCGGTCCGGCGCGGCGTGCCGTGCTAGGGCCGTCGATCGTGGGCCGGGCCGGCGTGGTCCTGCGGCCGCCGACGGTCGAGGACCAGCGCCGCGACCTCGAATGGCAGCTCGAGCCCGAGACCACGAGGTTCTGGGGTCCGCGCTTCATGGAGATCACGCCGGACAGCGCGCTCGCCCGCCTCAAGAGGGTCGCCGAGGGCACCAACGGCGTCGCGTGGTCGATCTACTTCGA
Organism: Candidatus Limnocylindria bacterium; assembly: GCA_038200085.1. GTDB lineage: Bacteria > Chloroflexota > Limnocylindria > P2-11E > P2-11E > JALYKU01. The sequence goes on from JBBPYG010000123.1 coordinate 21,441, forward strand.
GGGCGAGCACGTCGGCTTCACCGGGATCTTCCACATCGACTGGCGAAGCCGCGACGGCGAGAGCGGGCTGTTCATCGGACGCCACGATCTCTACGGCCGCGGGATCGCGAGCGAGGCCGTCCGGTTGCGGACGCGCTTCGCGTGGGACGAGCTGAATCTTCACCGCGTGCACAACTGGGTGGCGCTCGGTAACCGGGGCAGTCGCCGAGCGAATGAGAAAGCAGGCTACCGCCAGGTCGGCCTGATGCGGGACACGTGGTACCGCTCGGGCGAGTGGCACCACGACTGGATGGGCGAGGTCTTCAGGCCAGAACGCGACAACGAGGAGTAGGAAGGCAGCCGATACTTCGCGGATCCGACCGGGAACCGCGTGCGCTTGGAAGGGACTTCTCAATACGGGCTGGAACGCACCGACGCGACTGCCAATCTCGACCGGCGACTTAAACAGTGATACGCTTGACTCGCCTTCAAAGAAGGCAGGCGGCGACAGAGAGTCCATCACGCGGGCGTCGAGTGAGGTTTCCTCCCGAGACCAGGCGAGCGGCTCAAAGCGTCAGCAAAGAAAAGGGAGGAAGCTTAACAAGTGAGCTTCTCTGACAAGACTCTGACCTGCAAGGACTGCGGTCAGGAATTCATCTGGAGCGGCGGCGAGCAGGAGTTCTACGCCTCTCGCGGCCTGCAGAACGAACCGGGACGCTGTCCCACCTGTCGCGCGGCGCGTCGATCGACCGGTGGCGGCATGGGTGCCGGCAGCATGTACGGCGGCGCCGGTGGCGGCCGCGGCATGGGCGGCCCGCGCGAGTTCTTCACCGCGACCTGCAGCAACTGCGGCGGTGAGGCGCGCGTCCCGTTCCAGCCACGCGGCGACAAGCCCGTGTACTGCAGCTCCTGCTTCGAGCAGGTGCGCCCGTCGGCCTCACGCGGCCGATACGCGTAACAGCCCAAAGCTGAAAGCGAAAGCCCCGCCGGAAGGCGGGGCTTTTCTTTTGCCCTGACGCGCGTGACGCGCCGTCACGCGACCCGTTAGTTCGGGGCCAAAGACCTCCCACCCATCCCCCACGGACCGCAGCCGGCGTCGGAAGAACCACCGTGGCCGGCTACGGTCCCCACGAGGATCCTTTAGATCACGCCTTGCCACCCGCTCGGAGCGGCCGGTCCCCTCGTCAGAACCCCATCGAGAGCACGTTCGCGATCGCGACCCGGTAGCTGATCCGCTCCTCGCGCGAGAAGCGCTCCATCTGACGGTCGGCGCTCGCCTCGCCCGAGTACCGCGCGGCGAGGCGCCGGATGTCGGCCTGCCCGGTCGCGGGATCGGCGATCTCGCGTGCAGTGCCCATCACCGTGACGAAGCGGTATCCCTCCGCGATGCATAGCGAAACGCGCGGATCGCGTTCGAGGTTGCGCTGCTTCTTTCGACCGCGCCTGGTGTTGAAGACGAGGTCGCCGCCATCGATCAGATACCACATGACCGTCTGCTGCGACGTGCCGTCGGAGTTGGTCGTCGCCAGGATCGCGAATCGCTTCTCCTCGAGGAACGAGCGCATGGCGGGAGTGAGCCTCATCGGAACATGTCCCTATCGCGCGGACGGACATACGTCCGCGCGTTGTCGTCCGAGGGCGCGAGGACGAGGCCGCGGACGATCGCCGCGGGGCGGCGGTCGAGCTTGCCCATCACGAGCTCCGTCGCCGACGCGATCTCGTCGGCGAGCGCGATCTGCGTGACCCGGAGCTCGTAGCCCTCGGGGTCGCTGAAACCGGCGAGGCGCTCGAGTGCCGGCAGCCCCGCGGCGCCGATGGCCACGTTGACGTGGCCCTCGCGCCACGGGCGCCCGAACGTGTCGGTGATGACGACCGCGACGGCGTTCCCCGTCGCCGCCGCGACCTCCTCCCGTATGCGCGCGGCGGAGGCATCCGGGTCCACCGGGAGAAGGACCACGACGCCGGGAGCTCCCGCGTTCGACTGGTCGACCCCCGCGTTCGCGCACACGAATCCGTGCCGCGTCTCGGCGATGAGCACGCCCCTCTCCCACCGGACGACCGCGCGCGACTCGGACAACACGACCTCGAGGAGCCGCGCGTCCTTGCCGGACTCCGCCGCCATGCGCAGCGCGCGCTCGCCCGGGACGACGTCGGCCAGCCGGACCAGGCGACCCTCGGCCTTGGAGACGACCTTCTGGGCCAGTACGACGACGTCACGCGCGAGAACCGTTTCCCGCGCCGCCCGCAGCCCCGCCAGCACCAGAGCGGTGAGGTCGTCCCCGGAGCGGACCTCGGGCATCCCGAGCACGGGAATGACCTCGAGGCGGCCATCCGTGCGGGCACGTGGACCGCTGCCCGCGCGCACGTCGGTCCTGGTCACGACTCGCAGTATGCCGACGTACGATGCGTCCGATGCTGACGCTCGGCTGGAAGGCCTCGGCGGAACAGTTCGGTCCGGCCGAGCTCCTCCGGCTCGCCGTCGCGGCCGAAAAGCACGGCTTCGACAGCGTGGTCACAAGCGACCACTTCCACCCGTGGCGGGACACCGGCGGACACGCGCCGTTCGCCTTCGCGTGGCTCGGGGCCGCGGCCGCGAGCACGTCCCGCGTCAGGCTTGGCACGAGCGTCGTGACCCCGACCTTCCGCTACCACCCGGCGCTCGTCGCGCACGCGATGGCCACCGTCGCGCTGCTCGCGCCCGGCCGCGTGTTCCTCGGCGTGGGCAGCGGCGAGTCAATGAATGAGACGCCGGTCAGCGCCGGCGATTGGCCCGTGCCGCGCGAGCGTCTCGCGCGGCTCCGGGAGGCGGTCACGCTGATCCGCCGACTATGGACCGAAGACTACGTGACCTTCGAAGGCAAGTACTTCCGCACGCGCGCGGCGAAGATCTTCGACAAGCCGGAGGGCGGCGTGCCCCTTTTCATCGCCGCCGGTGGAGCGAAGGCCGCCGAGTTCGCGGGGAGCCAGGGCGACGGCTTCATCTGCACGAGTGGCAAGGGCATGAAGCTGTACCGCGAGACGCTTCTGCCGGCGGTGCAGGCTGGCGTGCGCGCATCCGGCCGCGATCCGAGCGCGATCGAGCGGCTCATCGAGATGAAGGTCTCGTACGACACCGACCACGACCGCGCGGTCGCGGACTGCCGGGAGTGGGCGGCGCTCGGGCTCTCCGCTGAGGAGAAGGCCGGCGTTGACGATCCCCGGGAGATGGAGAGGCGGGCGGACGCTGTAGCGGACCGCGCCCACGACCGATTCATCTGCTCCACCGATCCCGATGAGCACGTGAGGCAGATCGAGGAGTACGTCGCGCTCGGGTTCGATCACCTCGTGTTCCACTTCCCGGGCAAAGACCAGGAGCGCTCGATGGCGCTGTACGCGAAGGAGGTGTTCCCCCGCCTTCGCGCGCGCGTGTGAACGACCTCCTCGCGACGGCCCGCGTCGCGCACCTCGCGACGTCGGACCAGTACGCGAGGCCGCACGTCGTCCCGATCGTGTTCGTGTACCTGGAGCCGTATCTGTTCACGCCGATCGATCGCAAACCGAAGCGGGAGGACGACTGGCGCGCGCTGCGGCGCGTGCGCAACATCGAGACCAACGGACGCGCCAGCGTCGTCGTCGACGCGTGGGACGAAGACTGGTCGCGCCTGCGGTACACGCTGCTCGACGGCACGGCGGAGATCGTCGAGTCGGGACCCGAGCGGGACCGCGCGGCCGCTGCGCTCGAATCGAAGTACCCGCAGTACCGGGATCTTGCCCTCGGCGGTCGTCCGGTGATACGCGTGACCGTGGAGCATCGTTCCGACTGGAGCGCGGGCTCAGCGAGCTGATCTCCGCCTGAGGTGACCGCCGTTGCGACTTGGAGCGGGGGCGGACCGAGCTGACTTCCCGCCGATCACCAGCGCGGCCATCTGACGCGCGTCGCACCGTCGTCGCGTCGCTGACCCACCGTAAACTGCGCCGGCCATGCGGTTCGGTTTCACCCTCAAGCCCGATCATTCGCTCGAGCGCATCGTCGGCCTGACCCGGCTCGCGGAGCGGATGGGCTTCACCCACGGGTGGATCTTCGACAGCCACGTGCTGTGGAAGGAGCCGTACGTCCCGCTGACGCTGATGGCGCAGAACACCGAGCGCATGCGCCTCGGTACCTGCGTCACGAACCCGGCGACGCGCGAGCCCTCGGTGACGGCGAGCACGCTCGCGGTGCTGCAGACGCTCTCGGGGGGACGCATGGACCTCGGGATCGGACGCGGCGATTCCGCGCGCCGCGTGCTGGGAAAGCCGCCGACGACGCTCGCGGCGCTCGAGGAGGCCACGACCGTCATCCGCGAACTGTGCGAGGGCCGCCAGGTGTCGTACGAGGGCACCTTCCTTCGGCTCGAGTGGGCAGAGCCGTTCGACCTTCCGGTGTGGATCGCCGGATACGGTCCGAAGGCGCTCGACCTCGTAGGGCGGGTCGCCGACGGCGCGATCGTGCAGATCGGCGACCCCGAGCTGATCGCGTGGTGCTCCGGGCTCCTGCGCCAAGGCGCGCGCCGGGCCGGACGCGATCCTGACGCGATCCAGCTGATGGCCGCGGCGCCAGCGCACGTCGGGCCGGCGGCCGCGACGCGCGACCGCGTGCGCTGGTTCCCCGCGCTCGTGAGCAACCACGTCGTCGATCTCGTGAAGCGGTATGGGCAGACGACGCTGCCGCCGGCATTGACCGCGTACGTGAAGGACCGTCCCGGGTACGACTACCGCCACCACGCCGAGTCGGGGTCGAGCAACGCCGCGTTCGTCGACGACCAGTCAGTGGACCGCTTCTGCGTCATCGGCGAGGTCGAGGATCACGTCGCCAAGCTGCGCGATCTGGCCGCCGCCGGGGTCACGCAGTTCAATCTCTATCTTATGAGCGGCGACGAGGAGCGCATCCTCGAGATCTACGGGCGCGAGGTCATTCCCGCACTGACCTGACGCGCTCGTAGTGGCGGCGCACCTTCGCGCGGTTTCCGCATGACTTCATATCGCACCAGCGGCGGCTCCGGTTCCGGCTCGTGTCGAGGAAGAGCCACGCGCACGTCTCCGACGCGCACTCGCGGACGCGGGGCAGCTCTTGGGAGGTAAGCAGCTCGACGGCGTCGTGGGCGACGATCCACGCGACGCGTTCGAACGAGGGCGGCGTCTCCGCCCATTCCCGTGCGAACTCGCCACCCCGAGCGACGAGCCGCGAGTGCTCCAGCGCTTCGACGTCCCACCGCCGGATGAGCTCGATGTCCGCGTCGGCCGGCGGCTCGCCCGTCGCGCGCGCGACAAAGACCCGATGGATAGCCTCGCGCAGAGAGACCGTCCGGCGGAGAGCCCGGGCCGCGTCGGCCGGCGCGGCTTCGGCGCGGCGACGCAGCTCCCGGGCCGCGGCGGCGTCCAGCGCGCGCGCCTGGCGCGCCCACTCGACCAGGTCGTCGAAGGAGTGCAGATCCTCCCGCGGCCGGGCTCGCGTGCCTCCGACGGTGTTCGTGAGGTCGAGGCATAGCGCGCCTCCGGTCAGCTCGAATGTTAGTTGCGCCACACTCGCCTCCTTAACCGCCCAAACGCCATTGACAGGTTAGCATATTCCGCGTACGTTCTAACCATCGTCAAGACGAAAGGAAGTTAGGAAACGAAGATGGAAATGCTCATCGCGATAGGCGCTCTGGTGCTCCTCGACGTGCTGGCGGTCAGGTTCGGCGCGGACAGCCGGGAGCGGCTGCCCGACACCCATCAGTCGCCCACCTCCAACTAGGAAGCGCGCACCGTGGAAGCGCTGCTCGTCATCGGCGCATTCGTACTACTCGATGTCCTCGCGGTGAACTTCGGCATCGACAGCCACGAGCGCCACGCGGATACCCACCACGCGCAGGCGCTGGACGCGCTGCGCAGGGGCGACGTCGCGACGTACCGGGGAGAGATCTCCGCGATGGAGGACGCGCTCTCCCGCACCGAGTACTGGCGCTAGCGCTCACGCAGCGCTCAGGGCCCACTCGCCGCGACGCTATGCGGCCGAGGTCGCCTCCGCGGCGACAGCCTCGGCGAAGCGCGGGCGGACCTGCTCACCCACGAGACGCATGGTCTCGCGGTCGAACGGCGCGAGGTAGTAGAAGATGAACCCGCGCGCGCCCGCGCGCCAGAGGTCGAGGAGGTGCTCGACCAGCGCGTCGACCGTATGGATGGGATTCGCCTCAGGCACCTCGTCCATGTGGTGGTGCTCGGCGACCTGACGCCACCAGTCCCCGACCTCGCGCGCGCTGTCGCGCAGGACGACCTGGGGCCTCAGGGTGGTCAGCGGGGTGATCTCGGCGGGATCGCGGCCGACGTCGGCGCAGTGCCTGCGAAGCACGTCGAGCTTGTGCGCGATCACCTCGGGCGAGCCGTGGCCGTGCCAGTAGTCCGCGTAGCGCGCGACCGTGCGGAGCGTCTTGCGCTCTCCGCCTCCGCCGATGAGGATCGGAAGCCGCCGTTGCACTGGCTTCGGCTCGCACAGCGCGTCCGTGAGCGTGTAGTGCTTGCCCGCGAACGAGACGCGCGGCTCATCGAGGAGGCCGCGGATCAGCGCCGCCGCCTCGTCCATGCGCGCGAGGCGCGTGCCCGGGGAGAAGAACGGGATGCCGTACATCGCATGCTCCTCCTCGTGCCACGCCGCGCCGAGGCCGAGGATCGCCCGGCCGTTCGTGATGTGGTCGAGCGTCGCGACCATGTTCGCCAAGACGGCCGGGTGGCGGTAGGTGTTGCCGGTCACGAGCGTTCCGATCTTCACGCGCCGGGTGAGCGCGCCCCATGCCGCGAGCAGCATCCACGCCTCGAAGATCGGTCCGTTGGTGTCCCCCGAGAGCGGGACGAAGTGATCCCACGTCCAGATGGAGTCGAAGCCGGCCCGGTCGGCGAACGCTCCCGCGTCGCGCAGCGCCTCCCACGTGGTGTGCTGGGCGGGGAGGTTCGCGCCGAAGTGCGCCGAGGCCGGACCCGCCTCGCTCAGAGCTGCCCCGTGGCCGCGAAGCGGTCGGCGATCGCGAGCACCTCGTCGATCGCGGCGATGCCGATCCGCAGCTCGCGCTCGTCGATCACCAGCGGCGGCGCGACGAAGAGCACGTTCCAGCGGCAGAAGACGTATACGTCGCGCTGCATCAGCGCGCCGGCGAGCGCTTTGGCCAGCCGGTTCGAGGGCCCGTTCCAGCGCTCGAGCATCTCCTTCGTCCCGCGATCCTTCACCAGCTCGATGCCCGCGAACAGGCCCTTGCCGCGAACGTCGCCGACCGATGGGTGCCGCTCGGCGAGCGACCGGAGCTCGTCAAGGAGCACGCGACCGAGCCGCGCCGAGTTGTCGATGACGCGCTCGTCCCGGTACGCCTCGATCGCGGCGATGCCGGCCGCGCACGCGAGCGGATGCCCGCTGTACGTGAGGCCACCCCAGAGCACGTGGTCCTCGAAGTGGCGCGCGATCGGCTCGTCGACGATCGCGCCGCCCAGCGGCACGTAGCCGGAGTTCACGCCCTTCGCAAAGGTGAGGATGTCCGGCGTCACGCCCCAATGGTCGGCGGCGAACCACTCCCCGGTCCGCCCGAAACCGGTCATGACCTCGTCGAGGATCAGCACGAACCCGTGGCGGTCGCAGATGTCGCGGAGGCCCTGGAGGTATCCATCGGGTGGGACGATGAGCCCGGACGTGCCGACGATCGGCTCGACCATGATCGCGGCGATCTCCTCGGGGCCCTCGTACCAGACGATCTCCTCGACGTGCGCCAGCGCGGCGCCGGCGTCGTCCCCGAACATCGAACGGTACGGATCCGGGTTCAGGAAATGCACGACGCCGGGGATACCGGGCTCGTTCGCCCAGCGGCGGTTGTCTCCACCGAGGGTCATCGCGCCCTGCGTTCCGCCGTGGAATGAGCGCCACTGGGTGAGGACCTTATGGCGCCCCGTGTACAGGCGGGCCATCTTGAGCGCGTTCTCGTTCGCCTCGGCTCCCCCTGTCGTGAAGAGCGTCTTCGTCAGGTCTCCAGGCGTGATCTCCGCGATCATCCGCGCGAGCGTCGCGCGCCCCTCCTCGGCGAATGACGGAGCGACGTAGCAGAGCCTCGCCGCCTGCTCCTGGATCGCGCGCACGACCTTCGGGTGCTGGTGGCCGAGGTTCGCGTTGACGAGCTGGGAGGAGAAGTCGAGGATCCGCCGATCCCCGGCATGCAGCCAGCACCCTTCCGCGCCGGTGATGACCAGCGGCGCCACGGACGCCTGCGCCGACCATGACACGAGCACGTGCTCCCGCGTATCCCGGGCGGCGCCCGCGATGCCGGTGGAGGGATCGGTGCGCACCGCCATGAGAGCGCGAGTGTACTGTCGCCGAACGTGATCCACTTCGGGCTCCAGCTCCATCCGCAGTACACGACCTGGGAGGAGCTGCGCGACACGGCGCTGCTCATCGACCAGCTGGGCTACGACTCGCTCTGGACCTGGGACCACTTCGTCCCGCTGTTCGGCGACGCCACCGGTCCGGACCTCGAGGGATGGCAACTGATGCCCGCGTGGGCGGCGATCACGCGGCGCGTGCGGATCGGCATGCTCGTCACCGGCAACACGTACCGGCATCCAGCGGTGCTCGCGAACATGGTCACGACGCTCGATCACATCAGCGGCGGCAGGGCGATCCTCGGCCTCGGCGCTTCCTGGCACGAACGCGAGCACGCGATGTACGGGATCCCCTTCGATACGCCGGGCGTCCGGCTCGCGAAGCTCGCCGAGGCCGCGCCGATCATCCGCTCGCTCCTCGAACAGCCGCGCACGTCGTTCGCCGGGCGGCACTACACGATCACCGACGCGGTATGCGAGCCCAAGCCGGTGCAGGCGCGGCTCCCGCTGATGATCGGAGGCGGGGGCGAGCGCAAGACGCTGCGCATCACCGCGCGTCACGCCGACATGTGGCACGGCTTCGGCACGCCCGACGTGCTGCGGCACAAGCTCGAGGTCCTGAAGCGCCACTGCGAGGAGGTCGGGCGCGACGCCGGCGCGATACTGCCGACCACGGGCGGCCCCGCGCTGATCCGCGACGATCCGGCCGCCGTCGACGCGCGCATGCGGGTGGTCGCCGAGCGCAACCACGCGGGCAGGAACCTCAGCCGGCCGGCGAGCGGCACCGTCGAGCAGATCGCGACCGAGCTCGCGGACCGCTGGCGCGCGGGGCTGCGCGGCTTCATCTTCGGCATGAATCCGCCGTACGACCGCGAGACGATCGAACGCATGATCGGCGAGGTGAAGCCGCGCCTCGAGGAGATGGTCCTCGGCTGACCCGTGTGCCAGCGGACCCGTGTCCCAGCTGACCGGTGTCCCAGCGTGACTCGCGTCACATCCGCCGGTTCCGTGCCGAGACGCTAGCCGAGCATCTCCGCGAGCCGCCGCAGCTGCGCCGTCTCGACCGTCCGCGACCACAATTCGAAGCGGACGCCGTTCGCGTTCCAGACGAGGGACGAGGCCTGGTCGCGGCTCTGCGCGGTGTATGCGATCCCCGGCAC
>JBBPYG010000124.1:0-6014 GCA_038200085.1 Candidatus Limnocylindria bacterium
CCTTGCGGCCAGCGGCCGGGAACACCCGGAACGGGCGCGCCTCGCGGGCGGCGGGCTCGTGGGCGGCGGGCTCGTGGGCGGCGGGCTCGTGGGCGGCGGGCTCGTGGGCGGCGGGCTCGTGGGCGGCGGGCTCGTGGGCGGCGGGCTCGCGCACGGTCGCATCCGCGGTGCGCGGCCGCGCCGCTTCGACAGGCACGGGGACGTATCTGGCCGGCGCGAGCAGTCCGCCGAGCCAGCCCGCGAAGATCGTCGCCAGGAACCCGAGGATCGCGCCGAAGGTCGCCGCGTCGCCGATCGTCTGGAGGTTCGATGCCTGCACCCCGGGGAACACGTCTGCCAGCGACCGTATCCCAGTCCCGGCGAGGTAGCCGCGTTCCGCCGCCACCCCGACCAGGAGCGCGACGAGCACGACGAACAGGCCGAAGAACGCGGTCAGCATGCCGTGCCAGCTCGTCCTATGCGCGGCCATGCTGCCGGCGACGTAGCCGCCGATGAGGTAGGCGACGATGAGCCCGACCACGACTGGGACCACGGAGGCCACATCGGCGATGCCCGAACGTGCGGTGCCGTTCAGCAGCGTCGCGACGGCCGGCGCGATGAGCGCCGCCGCCCCCACCGACGCGAGCCACCCGCCGAGCACCGCTGCCCACGAGGTCGTTCGTGGTCTGGGGGTGAGATGTTGACGCGCCATGGTCACCCTCCTTCTTCCACGCGCTTGGGCTGCAAGAGGGAGGCCAACCGGGCGGTCAGGCGAGCGCGGGCCTGGCTCCGGCCTCCCGGCGGAAGGTGTCGGCGAGGTCGGTCGATTCCCAAGGCAGCGCGAGGTCGGGACGCCCGAAGTGCCCGTACGCGGCTGTCTGTCTGTAGAGCGGTCGGCGGAGCCCGAAGCGGTCGATGATCGCCTGCGGCCTGAAGTCGACGTGCTCCTCGATCAGCGCGCGGATCGCCTCATCGCTGACATGGCCCGTGCCGTAGGTCTCGACGTTGAGCGAGACCGGCTTCGCGACCCCGATCACGTACGCGATCTGGATCTCCACCCGGTCCGCCAGCCCCGCGGCCACTACGTTCTTCGCGACGTAGCGCGCTGCGTAGGCGCCCGAGCGGTCGACCTTCGTCGGATCCTTGCCGCTGAACGCACCGCCGCCGTGGCGCGCGTAGCCGCCATAGGTGTCCACGATGATCTTGCGGCCGGTCAGGCCGGCGTCGCCCATCGGCCCGCCGACGGTGAAGCGCCCGGTGCCGTTGATGTGGAAGATCGTGTCGTCGTCGAGGAGCTTGGCGGGGATGGCCGCCCGTATGACGCGTTCGACGACGTCGGCTTTCAGCCGAACCTCGGTGCCGGGATCGTGCTGGGCCGCCACGACGACCGTATGGACCCGCCGTGGCCTTCCGCGCTCGTACTCGACGGTGACCTGGCTTTTTCCATCTGGACGGAGGTACGGGAGCTCGCCGCTCTTGCGCACGCGCGCCAGCTGCATCGCGACCGCGTGCGCGAGCGTGATCGGAAGCGGCATCAGCTCGTCGGTCTCGCGAACCGCGAAGCCGAACATCATCCCCTGGTCGCCGGCGCCGAGCTCGGCCGGCTCGCTACCCTCGCGCGCCTCGAGCGCGCGATCGACGCCCATCTTGATCTCGGGCGACTGCTCCTTGATCGCCGTGAGCACGCCGCAGGTCTGGTAGTCGAAGCCGTAGTCGGCATTGGTGTAGCCGATGTCCCGCACGACCTGGCGGACAAGCCGCGGGACATCGACGTACCCCTTGGTCGTGATCTCGCCGCAGACGATCACCGTCCCGGTCGTCGTTGCGGTCTCGCACGCGACGCGGGCGTCCGGATCCTGGCGCAGAAGCTCGTCGAGCATGGCGTCCGAAACCTGGTCGCACAGCTTGTCAGGGTGCCCCTCTGTCACCGACTCGCTCGTGAAGAGCGTGCGCGGCGCGGTCATGAAGCTGCTGGCCACGATCAGGTCCCCGCCTTCCAGGAGATCGCGTACGCGCGCTGCTCGTCGGTCATCGCGTCGATCGGCATCCCCATCGCGTTCAATTTTTCCCGCGCGATCTGCTCGTCGAGCTCGCGAGGCACGGAATAGACGGCGGGCGCCAGCTCTTCGTGCGCGAGCAGGTACTCGATGGACAACACCTGGTTCGCGAAGGACATGTCCATCACCGCCGCGGGGTTCGCTTCGGCGGCGACGTGGTTCACGAGGCGGCCCTCCGCGAGCACGTACAGCCGGCGCCCGTCGAGGGCGTACTCCTCGAGGAACGGCCGCAGCTCGCGCCGCCCGCGCGCCAGCTGCTGGAGCGACGCGAGGTCGATCTCGTCGTTGAAGTGTCCCGCGTTGGCGAGGATCGCCCCGTCCTTCATCGAAGCGAAATGCGGACGGCCGATGACGTTCACGTTCCCGGTCGTGGTGACGAACAGATCGCCGATCTCCGCGGCGCCGACGATCGGCATGACGCGGAACCCGTCCATCGCCGCTTCCAGAGCGCGAAGCGGATCGACTTCGGTCACGACGACGATCGCGCCCATGCCGCGCAGGCGGGAGGCGATTCCGCGACCGACCCAGCCGTAACCGCAGACGACTGCCGTCTTCCCGGCGAGCAGCACGTTCGTCGCGCGGAGGATCCCGTCCACAGCGGACTGGCCCGTGCCGTACTGGTTGTCGAACATGTGCTTGGTGCGCGCCTCGTTGACGGCGACGATCGGGTACGCGAGCACGCCCTCGCTCGCCATCGCGCGCAGGCGGATCACGCCGGTCGTCGTCTCCTCGGTGCCGCCGCGCACGCCGTCGAGCAGATCGCGGCGGTCCGTGTGCAGCAGCGTCACGACGTCGGCGCCGTCGTCCATCGTGATCTGTGGCCGCGTTTCGAGGATCGCACGGATGTGCCCGTAGTACGTATCACGGTCCTCGCCCTTGCGCGCGAAGACCGAGATGCCCTCGCGCGCCACGATCGCGGCGGCCGCGTCGTCCTGCGTCGACAGGGGGTTCGACGCGCACAGCGCGACCTCGGCGCCGGCGTCGCGCATCGCCATGACGAGGTTCGCGGTCTCCGTGGTCACGTGGAGGCACGCGGCGACACGCAGGCCCGCGAAGGCGCGCGTCCGCGCGAGGCGTTCGCGGATGGATCCGAGGACGGGCATCTCGCGCGCCGCCCAGGCGATGCGGCGAGAGCCCGCGTCGGCGAGGCCGGTGTCCGAGATGTCATGCGCGGGGAGCGTCGTGGCGGTCATGCGGTCCTCCCGAAAATGTTCTCTCGGAGCCTTTCCCATCCGGTGCGGCGGATGGCTGGCCCCTCGACGAACGATGCGTGCACCCGGTATCCCAGGCGCCGATAGACAGAGCTGGCCGATGCGTTGTCGCGTCGCACGTTCAGCACGACATCGCGGTGCCCTGTGAGCGCCGCCGACGTGACGGCGGACGTGCACGCGGTCGCCATCCCCCGCCCGCGATACGGGAACCGCGTGAGGACGTTGCCGACGGCGGCGATCCCGGCGGCGGCGGAGCGCACGTGGGTTCCGGCAGCCGACACGAGACTCGCGCCCGCGTAGACCCCGAAGTAGAGCTCGCGGTCGAGGCGCTCGGGCGTGAAATACGCGCGCGACGCGTTCCCGTAAAGCTCGACGACGTCATCCAGCCGTTCCGCGTCGAGGCGGACGACGTGGTGGTCCTCTCTGGGAACGAACGCCGTTGCGTCCACGACCATGCGATGCATCGTGTCCGAGCGCTCAAAGCGATAGACGGACGCGACCGCGGCGCGCACCGGCAGCGGAGCCGCGACGATGATGCGCGGCTCGTGCACCGCTTCGCGCAGGAGCTGGCCGACGGGCGCCGGTTCCCCCGAGACGAAGCACGGGCGGAACGGAAGCGTCTCGACGAGCACCACGATCCCGACGACGTCCGTCTCGCGCCTCGCGACCCACCACCGCGCGCGGTCGATGCTGTCGCGGTCGAGGTCAGCGAGAGCGTATGCGCCGAGGAGCCGGTCGCGTTCGAGGTACGCGCGCGCGGCGTCGGCGGGTGCGTCGGCCTCGATACGGATGTCGCGGACGTGCGGCGCTGCGGTCAGGATCGCCTCCGCTCGCTATCTAGGGTACGGCGGCGGGTAGAGGCGGGTCTCCGCCGGTCGCCGCCGCCCGCCGGGCGACACCAGGAGCCTTTCGGTGCGCTCTCCAGGAATGGTAACCGCGGCCCGGACGCGACCAAGGGGCCGGCGGCTACGCGGACCGCTCGCTAGCGGATGGACTCCGCTGCAGCACTTCGGCCCGACGCAACTGCAGGAAGTCTTGCGCGAAGGTCGCTGACCCCGGGGTCGCGCCGCGCAGCGCATCCCGATGACGCGGCGACTAGGCCGCTAGAAATCGATGAGCGTGATGATGTCGTAGCCCTCGAGCCGGTCGCGCCCGTGGAGGGCGTGCAGCTCGATGAGGAACGCGAGCGCGACGATCTCCCCTTTCAGCTGCTTCACCAGCTCGATCGTCCCGGCGACCGTGCCACCCGTCGCGAGCAGATCGTCCACCACCAGGACGCGGGCGCCGGGGGCGATCGCGTCCTTGTGCATCTCGAGCGTCGCGGATCCGTACTCGAGGTCGTACTCGACGCTCACCACGTCGGAGGGCAGCTTCCCGAGCTTGCGTACCGGCACGAAGCCGACGCCGAGTGCGTACGCGATGGGTGCGGCGAAGATGAAGCCGCGCGACTCCATGCCCACGACCGCGTCGATCCGGCGACCCTTCAGCTCCTTCAGCAGGCCATCGATCGCGGCCTTGAACGCGGGACCGTCCTTGAGGAGTGTCGTGATGTCCTTGAACAGGATGCCCGGCTTGGGGAAGTCCGGAATGTCCCTGACCCGCGCGCCCAGCTCCGCTGCCGCCTTCACGTCGCGAGTCTACCCATGTGGGCGTCGCCGAACAGGCGCTCGACCCGGTACGTGATCCCGTCCGTCTTGACGACCGTCACGTTGGTGTTCGTCGCCGGGCTGCGGTCGAGCTCGGGCAGCAGTCCGAGGAAGTGGCTGATGAGGATCCGCGTCACGCCTCCGTGGCCGACGATGCAGATCGTCCGCCCCTCGTTGTCGGCGACGAGGCGCCCGACGACGGCCATCGAGCGACCCAGGACCTGTGCGAGCGACTCTCCACTGCGCCACTGGTAGAAGCCCGACTCCTCCCAGTCCGGAAGTCCGCGGAGCTCGTCCCACGCCCTGCCCGTCGCCTCTCCCACGTCGATCTCGCGCAGCCCGGCGTGGACCTCGACCTCGAGTCCCTGCCTGGCGGCGATCGCCGATGCGGTGTCGCGCGCGCGGGAAAGATCGCTCGAGACGACGCGATCGAACCGCACGTCCGACAGCGCGGCCGCGACGGCCGCGGACTGCTCCCGGCCGAGGGCGGTGAGCGGGCTGTCGGACTGTCCCCCGAATCGGCGCGCCGCGTTCGCCTCGCTCTCGCCGTGCCGTACGAAGTAGAGCGTCGTCTCGGCCCTCACGGCAGATCGAGCGCTGCCGCGACGTCCTGCCAGCCGCGGACGCGCTCGATGCGCTCCCCCGCAACGTCGCGGTTCCAGGGCTGGTCGAAGAGCCAGACCCGCGTGCCCGCTTCGGCGAGCGCTCGCGCGATCGTCGCGTCGTCCTCGCAGAACACGTCGAGCGCGAGCTCGCGCGCCAGGCGGACCTTGAAGCGAGCCGAGCTCTTCGCGTCGTAGCGGCCGCGCGGCGCGTCCGGGACGAAGTCGCCCATCGGCTTCAGGTGCACGGCGCGCGCGTGCTCCATCAGTCCCGTGCGCCGCAGCCAGGTCTCCGTGACCACGCGTCGGCGCTCGGCGCGGGCCGTGATGAAGTGCAGCTCGTGCCCGGCGCGCACCATGCGCTCGAGCGTTGCGGGACAGTCGGCATACGGCTGGAGCTGCTCGAAGAACGGGCCGTCGTACAGCGCGATCCTGAAACGGTCCTTCTCCGCCTGGGGCACGGTCTCGATCGCGGAGAGCGTGTGCCAGCCGACGTCCTCGGCGGGCAGGTCGAGTCCG
>JBBPYG010000125.1:0-24456 GCA_038200085.1 Candidatus Limnocylindria bacterium
GCGTCGTCGAGGCCATCGGTGACGCCGTCGACCTCGAGAAGCAGGATGCCGCCCGCGTCGAGCGGGTAGCCCGCCCCGACCGAAGCCTCCACCGCCTGCGTGGCGAGCGCGTCCATCATCTCCATCGCGCTCGGCACCACGCCGGCGCCGATGATCGCGGATACGGCCTCGGATGCGTCGTCCATGGTGCGGAAGGCCGCGAGGATGGTGCGCCTGTCCTCCGGGAGCGGCGTCAGCTTCACCGTGATCTCCGTGACGATCCCGAGAGTCCCCTCGCTTCCTATGAACGTGCCGACGAGGTCGTATCCCTCGATCTCGAGCGCCTTGCCGCCGAGCCGCTGGATGGTCCCATCGGACAACACGATCTCCAGGCCCGTGACGTGGTTCGTGGTCACCCCGTGCGCCAGCGTGTGCGGGCCTCCCGAGTTCTCGGCGACGTTCCCGCCGAGCGTGCACGCCTTCTGGCTCGACGGATCGGGGACGAAGTAGAGGCCGTGCGGCGCGACGGCGGCGGAGAGGTGCAGGTTCACGAGCCCCGGCTGGACGACGGCCCTCATGTTCGGGACGTCAATCTCGAGGATTCGCGCCATTCGCGCGAAGGACAGCACGACGCCGCCCTCCACGGGGACCGCGCCCCCGGAAAGTCCGGTGCCCGCTCCCCGCGGGACGATCGGCACGCCGTTCGCGGTGCAGAAGCGCACGACCTTCGCGACGTCACCGGTGTCGCTCGGCAGCACCACCGCGTCCGGCATCGCGGTGTCGACCGCACCGTCGTACTCGTACAGCAGCAGGTCATCGTGCTGCAGGAGCACCTGGTCTGGCGACAGCAGCGCCAGCAATCCACGCGCGAGCTCGGGCCCGCGCAGTCCAGCGCGCACCGGCTCGGCCACCAGCGTCACCCGGCGCCGCCCTCGAGCGCCTGCGCGAGCTGCATGGCGGCGCGCCGCAGGAGCGGCGCGACCTCCCCGCAGCGCTGGCGCGACAGGCGCGCCGCCGGCGCGGAGATGGACAGCGCGGCGACGGGAGACCCGGCGGATCCGACCGCGACGGCCACGCAGCGCACGCCCTCGTCGAACTCCTCGTCGTCGATGGCGTAGCCGCGCTCGCGCACCTCTTCGAGCGCGCGGCGTAGCGCGGCTCGCTCGACGATCGTGTTCGGCGTGTGGGGCCGCAGCTCGACGCGATCCAGCAGCGCGTCGCGCCGCGCCGGCGGTAGGGCGGCGAGATGCGCTTTCCCGGCGCCGGTCGCGTGGAGGGGCACGCGATTGCCGACGGTCGTGAAGAGACGCACGACCTGCGGTCCCTGCACCGTATCGATGTACACGGCCGCGTTGTCGTCGACGACCGCGAGGTTCGCCGTCTCGCGGGTCGACTCGCTGAGCCAGCGGAGGATCGGCCGCGCGCGGCCCTTGAGTACGCCGTAGCGAGATCCGCCCTCGCCCAGGGTCGCGAGCCGCGCGCCGGCGAAGTAGCGGCTCGTGTCGGAGTTCTGGCCGACGTAGCCCCGACGGACGAGCGTCGCGAGCAGCCGGTGGACGGTGCTCACGTGCAGCGACGTCCGCGCTGCGAGCGCCGTGATCGACGCCTCGCCGTCCGTCACGACGAGCGCCTCGATCAGGTCCAGCGCGCGGTCGACCGACTGCACCGCCCGCCGGGAGCGCCTCTCCGGCGCTTCGTCTTTCACGACTCGGAACCCCCCATCCGCGAAGCGAAAGGATAGCGCTCCCTATCCTTTTCCCATGACCGCCGCCGACCGCCTGGCCGCCCTGCAAGCGCAGGCGGCATCGTTCCCGGCCGCTCCCGGCGTGTATCTGTTCAAGGACGCGCGCGGCCGGGTCGTATACGTGGGAAAGGCCGACGTCCTTCGCGACCGCATCCGCAGCTACTTCGGCCCGAGCCTCGACGTGCGCCACGTGCGCCTCGTCGAGCGGGCGGAGCGCCTCGAGTACGTGCTGACGGACAGCATCTCCGAGGCGTTCCTGCTCGAGAACAACCTGATCAAACAGCACCGCCCCCGCTACAACATCCGGCTCAAGGACGACAAGTCGTATCCGTACGTCAAGATCACGCTTGGAGAGGACTTTCCCCGGATCCTGCGCACCCGCCAGTTGGGCGACCGCACCGCGAGATACTTCGGGCCATACGCGAACGCCAAATCCGTCGACCAGTCCCTCGACCTGCTGCAGAAGCTGTATCCATACCGCACCTGCAAGCTCACGATCGCCGCCGACGACGAGGGCCGCGGCCGCACGGTGCCGCCATCCGCGCTGCCGGGCGGCCGGCCGTGCCTGCTCTACCACTTGAAGCGCTGCACCGCGCCGTGCGTCGGCGCCGTGGCGCGCGACGAGTACCGCGGGGCGATCGAGCGCAGCGTGCTTTTCCTCGAAGGGCGCTTCGAGATGCTCGCACGCGAGACGCGGCGGGAGATGGAGGACGCGGCAGAGGCGCTCCAGTTCGAGCGCGCCGCGGAGCTTCGCGACCGGCTCGCGGCCATCGATCGCACCCTCGACCGCCAGGAGGTGCACGCGTATTCCGGGGAGGACTTCGACGTCCTCGGCGCGGCCGTGCAGCAGGGTGACGCCGCGGTGCAGCTCTTCCGGGTGCGTGACGGCACGATCGTCGGGCGCGAGCAGTTCTTCCTCGAGGGATCGGAAGGTGCCGACCCTGGCGAGGTGCTCGGATCGTTCCTGCGCGAGCATTACGCGGTCGCGGCTGGATTGCCGGGCGAGATCGTCGTGCCGGTCGGGGTCACTGACGCGGATGTGTTCGAGACGTTCGCCGCCGAGCGGCGCGGCTCGCGTGTCCGGCTCCTCGTGCCCCAGCGGGGTCGGAAGCGCCACCTCGCCGAGCTCGCCGCGCGCAACGCGGCCGACGCGCTCGAGCAGGAGAGGGTGCGCTGGCTCGCCGATCGCGGCAAGACCGACACCGCCCTCGGGGAGCTCCGGGATGCGCTCGGGCTCGAGGGCATCCCGAAACGGATCGAGTGCTACGACGTGAGCCACGTCCAGGGAACGAACGTCGTAAGCAGCATGGTGGTGTTCGAGGATGGCCGCCCCGCGAAGCAGCAGTACCGGCGGTTCCGCAGCAAGATCGGCGACCGCAACGACGACTTCGCCAACATGCGCGACACGCTGCGGCGGCGGTTCGCGCGGTACCGCGACGCGGCGACGGATTGGCCGCTGCCGGACCTCGTGATCCTCGACGGGGGAAAGGGCCAGCTCTCCGCGGGGCGCGCCGCGCTGTCGGACGTCGGCCTGCTCGAGATCCCGATCGCCGCGCTCGCCAAGGAGCGCCGCCCGCAGGACGGCGAGCGGTCCGATCCAAAGCCCGAGGAGCTGTTCCTCCCTGAGCGTCCTGAACCGGTGCTCCTACCGCAGCGCTCGCAGGCGTACTTCCTCGTCCAGCGGATCCGCGACGAGGCGCACCGTTTCGCCGTCACCTACCACCAGCAGATCCGGCAGCGGTCGTCCGTCCGCTCGCTCCTCGATGAGGTCCCGGGCGTCGGTCCGTCGCGCAAACGCGCCCTGCTGCGGCGTTTCGGCTCCGTCCGCGCCATGCGCGAGGCCGGAACGGGCGAGATCGCGGCCGTCGCGGGTGTGGGTCCGGGACTGGCCGAGAAGATAAAGATCGCCATTTCGGGCGGCGAGACCTCAGAGATGTGAATACTCGGCTACACATCTCGTAGGTCGCATTGACAGTCCCTTAGATCGCGGCGACAGTCGGTTAATGGCCAACGCAGTGGTGGGGCGCTGTCCGATATGCGCGGCGAGCCTGCGCGTCGTGCGGCTCGAATGCGAGAGCTGCGGGACGCGGCTCGAGGGCTCCTTCACGCTCGGCCGGTTCCACTCGCTGTCCGACGAGCAGCTCGCCTTCCTCGAGACGTTCATCAGGTGCCGTGGGAACTTCAAGGACGTGGAACGCGAGATGGGTCTTTCCTACCCGACCCTCCGTTCGCGCCTCGACGCGGTCATCAGGACGCTCGGTTTCGCGACGCAGGGGGAGCCGGACCGCGACACGGAACGGCGCAAGGAGATCCTGCGCGAGCTCGCGGACGGCCGGATCGGTCCGGACGACGCGGCAGCGCTGCTGGAGGCTGAACGATGAGCGAAGACGAGATGGTCCGGACGGTGCGGGAGCGATTCGATGCGGCGCGCGAGGCGTACGAGCGGGCGCGCGAGGCCGCTCGCGAGGCGCGGTCGGCGGAGAGGGCCGCTGAGCGCGAGGCGCGGCAGCTGGCCCGCGAGGCTGCCCGCGACGCACGCGACGCCGTCCGCGAGCACCGCCATCAGATCAAGCACGCCGCGGGAGCGATGGGGTTCGGCCCTGGTCACCTGAACCTCGAGCTCGGCGAGCTCGGAGACCTCATCGGCGGGCAGGAATATTCCGAGGTCGTCGAGAAGACGTTCGCCGTCGGCGCGAATCCCTCGCTCGTCGTGCGCAACGTCTCCGGGCGCACGCACATCTCCGTGGGGACCAGCGGCGAGATCGCGGTGCGCGCGCGCAAGCGCGTGCGCGGGACGAGCGAGGAGCGAGCGAAGCGGCTCCTGCAGAACGTCGAGGTGCGCATGGCCCAGGACGGGGACGAGGTGACCATCAAGCCTCATCTGTACGAGCAGGACCGTGGGTGGCTCGACCTCTTCCGCGGTGGCCGCGTCGCCGTGGACATCGACGTCACGGTCCCGCGCGAGGTGCGCGTGGAAGCCCATTCCGTGAGCGGCGATCTCACGCTGGCCGGCACGCGCGGAAGCCTGGAGATCCAGACCATGTCGGGCGACGCGAGCGTCGACGATGTAGAGGGGCCGGTCCGCCTCAAGACCGTGAGCGGCGACGTGACGTGCCTGCGCCTCGTCGGCCAGCTTGAGGCGAACAGCGTCAGCGGCGACCTCACGTTCAAGGAGTGCCGCGTGGGCGGGTCCGAGGTCGTGAGCGTTAGCGGCGACGTCGAGCTCGAAGGGGAGCTGGCCGCGGGCTCCGACCACTACCTGAAGACCATCAGCGGCGATATCGACCTCGGGCTAACGGGAAACTCGTACGACGTCACGTTCAAGACCCTGAGCGGCGACCTCGAGTGCGAGCTCGACGCGAAGGTCGAGCGCGAGGATCGGCGCGACCGCCGGGTCCGCGTCGGGGAGGGCGAGGTTGCGATCCGTGTCAAGACCGTCAGCGGCGACCTGCAGCTGCGGCGCGCGCGCCGGACCCCATCCGCGGCCGACGAGGCGCCACCGGCGTCCGATGCTGCGGGGACGCCGGTGACCCCCAAAGACGGGACGGCCCCCGCGCCGTTCGCAACGCCCGAGGCGCCCACTCCGCCGGTGCCGCCCCTGGCGCCGGCGCCTCCCTTCCCGCCACCTACGCAGGGCCTCGCGCCTCCGCCCGGAGGCCGGCCGGCGGTGGGCGAACCGGACCCGGGCAGCAGGCAAGCGCAGGGACGGCCCGGCGACGCGGGGCCGGCGGACGTGCGTCGACTTCTCGAGATGGTGGCGCGCGGTGAGATGGCCGTCGATGACGCCGCCGCCGCGCTCGACAACGCCCGTTCGCGCGGCAAACCGGACTGATGCCGTCGGAGGAAGGCAAGCAGGTGCTGCGGCTGCTGGCGGAGGGAAAGATCGACGCGGAGCAGGCCTACCGGCTGCTGCGTGCGCTCGGCGACATCGCTGATGGACAGCGACCGGCCGCTGCCGATGCACCGCGCGCCCAGTCCGGTGGCGGCGCGGACATCCCGCCCGGGCTCCGCGGTCGGATCCTGCGCATCCAGGTCATGTCGGGCAACAAGAGCAAGGTGAACATCGCGATCCCCGTCGCGGTCGCGCGCCTCGGCAAGATGAAGATCGCCGCCAGCGGCCTCGTTCGCGAGCATCTCTCCAAATTCGGCATCGACCTCGACGACGTCCTGCGCTCGATCGAGCGCGCGGGGCCGCTGGTCGACATCCACGACAACGAGGATCGGATCCTCATCACCGTCGAATGACGCCACTCGCGGTCGAGACGATCGGCCTCACGAAGATCTTCGAAAAGGGCCGCCGCACCCTCGCGCAGCGCCTGCGGCGGGAGCCGGACCGGCGCGAGCGGTTCAAGGCCGTCGACGGGGTGGATCTTCGCGTCGACACGGGAGAGATCTTCGGCGTCCTCGGGCCGAACGGTGCCGGCAAGTCGACGTTCCTGCGGATGCTGGCCACGCTCCTCGAGCCGACCAGCGGGGAGGCGCGACTGCTCGGCGTCGATGTGCAGGCGCATCCCCGTCAGATCCGCGCGCGCCTCGGAGCGATGCTGTCCGGCGAACGGAGCCTCTACTGGAAGCTGACGGCGCGGGAGAATCTCGACTACTTCGCCGCGCTCTACCACGTACCTCCACGCGAGACGCGCGCGCGCATCGACCGGGCGCTCGCCGCCGTGAACCTCGCCGACCGGTCGGAGGATTACGTGGAGCGCTTCTCGACCGGGATGCGCCAGCGCCTCGCGCTCGCGCGCGCGCTGCTTCCCAACCCGCCGCTGCTGATCCTCGACGAACCCACTGTGGGCCTCGATCCCCAGTCGGCGCGGGATCTTCGCGACCGCGTCCGCGATCTTCAGCGCCAGGGCCGGACGGTGCTCCTGACGACGCACTATATGGAGGAGGCCGATCAGCTCTGCGACCGGGTCGCCATCATCGACCACGGCCAGATCGTCGCGCTCGACACCCCGGCGGCGCTGAAGCGGCGCATCCGTGCCGAGGAGGTGGTCCACCTTGAGATCGGGCTCGGCCCCGGTACGACGGACGCGCTGCTGGCGCGGCTGCGCCGCGCGGGAACGCTCGCGCGCGACGAGCGCATCGATGGGCACCTGGAGATCACCGCGCACTGCGCGTCGGCACGGGACTTCGTGCCCCTCGCATTCGACGCCGCGCGCGCCTCCGGCGCGACCATCCAGCACGTCGAGATCGTGCCCGTCTCGCTCGAGGACGTGTTCATCTCCCTGACCGGGCGGGCGCTGCGCGAGTGAATCCGCTCCTCGGCGACCTGCGCGCCTTCGGAGCCGCGGCCCGCAAGGAGCTGCGCATCACGCGCCGCTATCCGACGCTGCTGATCGGAATGTTCTTCTGGCCGATCCTCCTGCCCGCCGTGTACGTCCTCCAGGCCCAGGCGTTCTCGGGGAACGGCGACCCGCGCACGCTCGCCGCCTTCGCTGAGCGCTCCGGAACCGCACAGGTCGCGGGCTTCGTCTTCATCGGCTGGGCCATGTACATGTGGCTGTCGCAGGTGCTCTGGGGTCCGGGCCTCGCGCTCCGGACGGAGCAGCTGCGAGGATCGCTCGAGGCGGTGTTCCTCACGCCCGCGTCCCGGCTGGTCGCGCTGTTCGGACCGTCCACCGCGGCCCTCGTCCCGTCGATGGCGAATCTCGCGATCATGGCGGTGGCCGCGCGGCTCATCTTCGGCGTCGAGCTGCTGCCCGAGGCGCTGGCGCGGGCGAGCCTCGTGATCCTCCTCACGATCCCCGCGATGTATGGGATCGGCTCGCTGTTCGCCAGCGCGATCCTGCGTTTCGGCGAGGTTGGCGGCGTCGTCCAGCTCGTGCGGGGGATCTTCACCCTCGCGTGCGGGGTGACCTTTCCCCTGGTCATGCTGCCCGACTGGGCGCGCACCGTGGCGTTGACGCTGCCGCCGACCTACTTCGTCGCGGATCTCCGCCAGATACTCCTGGCTGGCGCGTCGCTCGGAGACCTCGCGACGGACCTGCTCATCCTTGCCGTTCTCGGTGCGGCGGTGTGCGCGCTGGCGATCTGGGCCTTCAAGGTGACCGAACTCAGCGCTCGGCGCGTCGGGATGCTCGGGCGCTACTGATGGGAGAGCTGCGCGCCGCCGTCGCGATCGCGCGCAAGGACCTGCGCACGTGGACGCGCTACCCGATCAGCGCGGCAGGCCAGGTCTTCGTGCCCCTGTACCAAGGGCTGATTCCGGCGTTCCTGCTCGGCGCGACGTTCTTCGTCGGCGGCGAGGCGGTCGGGCTGCAGGAATCCGCCGGCACGTCCGATCTCGCGGGCTTCCTCTTCCTCGGCGGGATCATCAGCGGCATGGTCGCCGCGGCCTTCTGGGGCATGGCGTTCTCGCTGCGCAACGAGATGGACATGGGGACCCTCGAGCCTTCCTGGCTCACGCCGACCAGGCGGGAGACGTTCGTCCTTGGTCGGGCGCTCGCCAGCCTCGTCACGTTCTCGATCAGCCAGGTGTTCCTCATCATCGTCACGTACTGGCTGTTCCACCCGCGCTTCCTGCCCACGATCTGGCAGGCGCTGCCCGCCGTGCTCCTGGCCGGGGTCGCGGTCGTCGGGGTGGGGTACCTCGTCACCGCTGGCGTGATGCTGTTCAAGGAAGCCAACTTCTTCGTCGACACGACGAACTTCCTGTTCGGCCAGGCCTCGGGTGTCAGCTATCCGATAACCGTCCTTCCGACGGTCATGCGCGCCGTCGCGCTCGCGCTGCCGACGACCTACGCCATGGACCTGATGCGCCACTCGGCCGTCGGGACGGCTTCGCTCCTCGACCCGGTGCCCGAGCTCGGCGTGCTGGCCGTGCTGGCGCTCCTCGCGTATCCGGTCGGGCGCATCGCCTTCGCGCGCTCGGATCGCCGCATGCGCAGGCAAGGGACGCTCGGTCAGCATTAGCCCGGGCTCCGCCGGCGATTGGCCCGCACCCCTTCACTGTGCCGCACTCCCGCTGCGGTACCCTACGGCGCGGTGAGGCTCCTGTGGCGCACGCTCATCACCGCGATCGCGATCGTCGTGACCGCGTACATCGTCCCGGGCATCAGCTGGGGCCACGCCTCCTACGGCCTCGGCGACCTGGATAAGTGGGCATCGCTCGGCATCACCGCGCTCGTCCTCGGTCTCGTGAACGCCTTCGTGCGACCGATCCTGGTGATGATCTCGCTCCCGTTCACGCTCATCACCCTCGGTCTGTTCCTCTTCGTGATCAACGCCCTCATGCTGCTCATCGTGTCGGCGATCCCGTTCACGGGCTTCCAGGTCGACGGCTTCGTGCCGGCGTTGCTCGGCTCCATCCTCATCTCGATCGTCGGCTTCGTGGTCTCGCACTTGCTGCCGCACTGAGCGGTCTGCCCAGCGCGCCCGAGCGGGCGCGACCGCCGTTCATCGTCGTCACCGGGATGTCGGGCTCCGGCAAATCGCAGGCCGTGAAGGTGCTCGAGGACCTCGGCTACTACACCCTCGACAATCTTCCGCCCGCGCTCATGGCCGAGACGCGCGTCGTGTGCGAGCGGGGGGGCCACCGGGAGGTCGCTTTCGTGATCGACGCGCGCAGCGGGCCGCTGTTCGCCGAGGCGGGGGCGGCCCTCGACCAGCTCGCGGCAGGAGGCGCGCGCCCGCATTTGCTGTTCTTCGATGCGTCGGACGAGGTGCTTCTGCGCCGCTACAGCGAGACGCGCCACCGCCACCCGGTCCATGCGAGCGGCGGGGTCGAACCGTCGATCCTCGAGGAGCGCCGGCTCCTCGTCGATCTGCGGCGCCGCGCGGACAAGGTGGTCGATACGACGCACCTCAACGTGAAGGAACTTCGCGACACCATGCACTCCCTCTACGGCAGCGGCCGTTCAGCGATGCTCGTCCACGTCACGAGCTTCGGCTACAAGTACGGGCTGCCCCTCGGCGCTGATCTCGTGTTCGACGTTCGGTTCATGGAGAACCCGTTCTACGACCCGGCGCTCCGTCCCCTCTCCGGCAGTGATCCCGCGGTACGCGACTTCGTGCTCGGCCATCCAGCCACGCGGACGTTCCTCGAGCACCTGGAGCCATTCCTGCGATTCGCGCTTCCTCGGTACGAGGAGGAGAAGAAGGCCCGCCTCGGACTGGCCTTCGGGTGCACCGGCGGCCGGCATCGATCGGTCTCGATCGCCGATGAGGCAGCGTGCAGGATGCGCGAGTTCTGGCCCGGAGACATCGAGCTCGAGCACCGGGACCGCGATCGCCTCGACGTCCGGACCTGACGTGAGGCAGCGGATCGTCGTGGGCAACTGGAAGATGAACCCCCCCAGCGTGGCCGAGGCGACGGCGCTCGCCACGGTGCTCGCGCTGCGGGCCGACGTGCGCGGCGTACTGGTCGGAGTGGCGCCGCCTGCGGTCGCGCTGGGTGCGGTGGCGAAGGTGCTCGCGGGGTCGGGGATCGACGTGTACGCACAGGACGTGCACTGGGAGGAATCGGGCGCGTTCACGGGACAGACGTCGGCCTCCATGCTCGTCGGGCTCGCGCACGGCGCGATCGTCGGCCACTCGGAGGTCAGGCGCGACCAGGGCGACGACGACGAGCGCGTATCGCGCAAGCTCGAGCGCGCGGTCGACGCCGGCCTGCGGCCCATCCTGTGCGTGGGCGAGACCGAGGACCACTACCTCGCCGGCGAGACGCACGGCGTTCTGGTGCGGCAGATCCGGGCATGCGTGGCGCGGCTGGACCCGGCCGCGCTCGCGGAGCTGGTCGTCGCGTACGAGCCGATCTGGGCGATCGGCACCGGGCGTCCCGCGACGGGCGCTGAGGCCGGGCGCGCTGCCGGAACGATACGCGAGGCGCTCGCTCGTGTGGGGATCGATGCCGATCGCGTACCGATCCAATACGGAGGGAGCGTGACCTCCGCGAACGTGGGTGACTTCGCTGCCGCCGACGGCATCGACGGCGCGCTCGTCGGTGGGTCGTCGCTCCGCGCCGAGGACTTCGCGGAGATCGTCTCCGCGTTCGCATGACCGCGCGCTGCCGGCTGGTCGTGTTGTGCGTGCTGGACGGCTGGGGCATCGCGCCCGACAGCGACGCCAACGCCGTCGCACGCGCCCGCACGCCGCGCCTCGACGCCCTTATCGCGGCGTACCCGCACGCGCACCTGGACGCGAGCGGGAAGGCGGTGGGGTTGCCGGCAGGCGTCATGGGGAACAGCGAGGTCGGCCACCTCACGATGGGCGCCGGCCGCGCGGAGCCCCAATCGCTCGAGCAGATCGACGCGTCGATCAGAGAGGGATCGTTCTTCGCGAACCCCGCGCTCCGCGGCGCGTGCGAGGGGGTCCGCGAGCGGGGGACGCTCCACCTCATGGGGTTGCTCAGCACCGGCGGCGTGCACGCGGACATGCGCCATCTGCTCGCGCTCACCGAGCTCGCGCGCCGCGAAGGCGTCCGCCGGGTGGCCGTCCATGCATTCCTCGACGGGCGCGACATGCCGCCGCGCAGCGCACTGCAGCTCCTCGGACAGGTCGACGCGCCGATCGCGACCTTGCACGGCCGGTACTTCGCCATGGACCGCGACAAGCGCTGGGACCGCATCGAGCGGTCGTACCGCGCGATCGTGGACGCAGAGGCCCCGCGCGCACCGGCCGCCGAGACGGCACTGCGCGAGTGCTACGCGGACCCGGCGTGCGGCGATGAATCGCTCGAGCCTCGCGTCATCGGCGATGGCGCGCCTGTCGCCGACGGCGACTCCGTCATCTTCTTCAACTACCGGCCGGATCGCGCGCGCGAGCTGACGTGGGCTCTCATGCAGGAGGACTTTCGGGGATTTGCCCGACGGCGCCGGCCGACGGGCTTGACCTTCGTGACCATGACGGACTACAAGGTGGAGCTCCCGAGCGTTCGAGTCGCCTTCGCGCCGCGCCCGGTGATGTCGATGGCCCAGGTGCTCTCCGACGCCGGACTGAGGCAGTACCACGTGGCGGAGACCGAGAAATACGCGCACGTCACGTACTTCTTCAACGGGGGCCGGGAGGAGCCGTTCGCGGGTGAGGACCGGCTGCTCGTCCCTTCGCCGAAGATCACGACCTACGACCTGCGGCCGGAGATGAGCGCCGCCGCGGTCGCCGACGCGCTGGTGACGGCGATCGGCACGGGTACGTACGACTTCGCGATCGTCAACTTCGCGAATCCCGACATGGTCGGCCACACCGGCGTGTTCGAGGCGGCCGTGCGCGCGATGGAGGCCACCGATGCCGCGGTGGGACGGGTGGTGGACGGCGCGATCGCGGCCGGGGGCTGCGTCCTCATCACCTCCGACCACGGGAACGCGGAGCAGATGCGCTTCCCGGACCGCGGGGCTCACACGCAGCACACGACGAACCTCGTGCCTGCTGTCTACGTGGCGGCCGCGACCGAGGGGCTACGCGTGCGCGACGGAGAGCTGTCGGACGTCGCGCCGACCCTGCTGGAGCTGCTCGGGCTGCCCCTGGCCGAGGGCATGACCGGACGGACGCTGCTGGAGCGGCGCTGAAGCAGCGTCCCGCGAGCGCGACGTGGGCGTGGTGCCTGATCCTCGCCGTGGCGGCCCCGTTCGCCGCGGTCGCGTTGTTCCATTGGGCGACGGCGATCGGCGCCGACGCGCCGGTGCTGTACGGCGAAGGCGCCGTCGCGCACGCCGCGCTGCTCGCCCGCATGGGCGCCGAGTACGCGCCGTCCGCGGATCCTCGCGTCTTCAACGCCGCGAACTATCCACCGCTGTATCTGCGGCTCGCCGGCGCGGGCGATCCCTTCGTCGCGGGTCGCATCGTCAGCGTCGGATGCACGCTGCTCGTCGCCGGCGCGATCGCGCATCGCGCGCGAGCGGCCGGCGCGTTGGCGGCGCTCGCCCTCGCGGCGGCGTTCCTTGCCACAGCGCCGGTGGCGCTGTGGGGTCCGGCGGTGAAACCGGACCTGCTCGCTCTCGCATTGACGGTCGCCGCCGTGGTCGAGCTCCATCACGCGTATGGCCGCGGTACGGAAGGGGCCGAAGTGGGCGGCACCGCGAACAAGAGGATGCGGCCGTGGGCCGCCGCGTCGCGCGTGGGGGCGAATCGGGCACGGGCGAGCGCGTTGTCCGACGGCCTCGCGGGACCGCGCCCGGGCGATGCGGGGTGGTGGCGCCCGGCCGCGGTCGCCGGGGCGCTCTTCGCGCTGGCGATCCTGGCCAAACCGACGGCGGCACTCCCGGCAGGCGCGCTGCTCGCATGGGTCGCGGTGCGCGTCGGCCGCGCGGCGGCCGCCGGCGCGGTCGTCGGCGGCGCGGCCGCCGCCACTGCGGCCGCGGTGCTCCTGCCGGAGTTGCGGCCACCCGACTTAGCGTGGCTCCACGTCGTGTCGTGGAACGCGCTTCCGTGGAGCGCGTCCTCGGCCGTATCGCTGATCCTCGTCGCCGCGCTGACGACAGGCGTGGCCGTCGCAGTCGCTTTGATCCGCGGTCCGGCGCGCGGCGCTGTCGACGCGTATCTCGCCGCAGCCATCGGCATCGTCCTCCTCGGAGGACGTGAGGGAGCCACGATCAATTACATCCTCGATCTGGCCGCCGCCTCGCTTCTCGCCGTCGCCTCGATCGCTCCCGCCCTGCGGACACGTACGTGGTATCCGCTCGCGGCGGCCGCCCAGCTGCTGGTCGGGGTCGCGGTGCTCAATCCGTTCGGTCTGCTGCCGGGACCCCCGCCGACGACCGGCGCCTGGAGCGACCCCTCGCGCGTGGGCATCATCCGGGCGCTGCCCGCTGGCACGGTGCTGATCGAGGACAGCGGTCTGGCGATCGCCGCGCGCCGCGAGCCGACCGTCGACGACCTGTTCCTCTGGTCGCGGCTCGTGAAGCGCGGCTCCATCGACCCTGGACCGCTCCTCGACGCGACCTCGCAGGGCGCCTTCGTCGCTGTGGTGAGCCAGGCGGACCTCGAGCGGCTCGACGCGGCGCCCGCCTTCGAGCGTGCGCGCTGGGATGCCGCGCTCGTAGAGGCCGTGATCGCGCGATACAAGCTGGACGCGTCCACGAGGGGTCTGTACGTGTACGTGCCGCGCTGAGCGGCGTCCGCATGCACGGGCCGAGCTGAGCGGTGCCGCGAGCGTACGTTGGCGAATGAATGGAGCCTCGACGCGCTGGTGCCGGGCTCAGCGCGGTGGGAACACGAGTCATTGATCGCCCTCCGCTACACTTCGACCTTCGATGGAGCTTCTTCAGGTCGCCCAGATCCTCATCGCCGTCTCCGTGGCCGCGTCGATCCTGCTCCAGGCGCGCGGCACCGGCCTGTCGTCGACGTTCGGCGGAGAGTCGACCGCGTACCGCAGCCGCCGCGGGCTCGAGCGGACGCTCTTCCGGCTGACGATCGTCCTCGTCTCGGTCTACGTCGTGATCTCCATCGTGGGCGCGCGGAACACAGGGACGTAACCTCGCCGCCGTCCCCGGCGTCGCGTCCGATATGACCCGTCGCGACAAGCTGATCGTCCTTTCGCTCATCGGGCTGTTGGCGATCACGAGCGTGGTGGCAGTCGCGACCGACCGGTCGGATACGCTTGCGAGCGCGCCCGCGTTCGGCGGCACCTACGTCGAAGGCGTCGCCGGAGTGCCGCAGTACCTGAACCCCGTCATCGCTGCGACGAGCGTCGATCGGGACGCCTCCCGCCTGCTCTTCACCGGCCTGACCCGGTATGACCGCGACGGCACGGTCGTCCCTGACCTGGCCTGGGCGTTCAGGACGACGGACGCCCGCGTGTGGACCTTCGACATCCGCTCGGACGCGTTGTGGCACGACGGCGCGCCGGTCACGGCGGACGACGTCGTGTTCACCGTGGCACTGCTGCAGGACCGCGCCTACGTCGGTCCGTATCGCGACGCGTTCCGAGGTGTCGCCGTCGAGTCCCTCGGTGCGAAGGCGGTGCGGTTCACTCTTCCCGACGCGTACGGACCGTTCGCGGACAGCGCGACCGTGCCGCTGCTTCCGTCCCACCTGCTCAAGGGCGTCTCGTACGCGAATCTGGCGCGGCAGAGCTTCAACGCGAGTCCCGTAGGCACCGGGCCGTTCAAGGTGTCGGAGCTGGACTCACGGCAGATCGTCCTGGTGCATAACCCGGCGTTCTACGGCAACGCGCCGGGACGCGCGCGGCCGTACCTCGACCGGATCGTCTTGCGCTTCTACGGCGACACGTCGGACGCCCTCGCCGCCCTCGCGCGCGGAGAGCTCGACGGCGTCGGCGGGATCCTCGCCCGCGACGCCGAGCGCGCGCGAACGCTGCGGAACGTGGATCTCTACAGCTTCCCCACGAACGACTTCACCGCTCTTTTCCTCAATGTGCGGCCCGAAAAGGCGCTCTTTCGAGACAGGGTCGTCCGCCAGGCGATCGCGACCGCGATCGACCGTGGCCGGGTCATGCAGGTGTCGATCGACGGGCGCGGGACGCTCGCCGACGAGTTCGTGCCGTCGAGCTCGTGGGCGTACGTGAAGGACGTGACGCGCTACTCGTACTCGCTCGCCTCAGCGAAGGCGATGCTCGATGCGTCGGGGTGGACCGATCACGATGGGGACGGCGTCCGCGACCGCGACGGCGTCTCGCTCAACTTCAGCGTGACGACCTCTGACGAGTCGGCACGCGTGAGCGCAGGTCTCCAGATCGTCGGCGATCTGAACGCGGCTGGGATGAAAGTGGACCTGGTAACGCTGCCGTTCGGCGAGCTGGTCGACAAGACCGCGCGGCAGCGCACCTTCGATGCCCTACTCATAGGAGTGACGATCCCGGGTGACCCGGACCCGTATGGCTTCTTCCACTCGAGCCAGACGAAGGACCCCGGGCACAACTTCTCGGGTTACGCGACGCTCCCGCTCGACCGGGACCTCGAGTCGGCGCGCAGGACGTCCGACCTCGACGCGCGCCGCGCGCTGTACGCGCCGGTGTTCCAGGCGATCGCCGCCGACGTTCCGGTGGTCTTCCTGTATTTCGCCGACTACCTGTACGCGATGAACCATTCGGTCCAGGGGCTGAAGATCGCCACGATCAACGACCCGATGCAGCGGTTCTGGAACGCCGCCGACTGGTACGTGAGGACCGCGCCCGCGCCCTGACCATCGCACGGCCGTGTCGGCGGGGGATGCCGCGCCCGGCACCCTGCCAAGGCGGTACATCAGGTCCTGCGAGGGCGCGCATGGGCACGCCGCCGGGCATGGGCTCCACAGCGCCTTGTCGCGCGGGGCGCACGAATGGCGCCGGCCCCGCACCAACGTGCGCTGGGCCCGCACGAACGTGCGACACCCGGTGCATCAACGTACGACACCTTTTGACGTATCGCGCTCTTCCCACGGCTCGCGCGATATACGTAGATGCGGATGTGGGAAAGAGCTGGTCCAAGGGACTGACGGCGGCGAACGACGGACGTGTGGCACGGAACGCGGCGGCTCATCGAGGGATGCAATACCGCCCTCGAGCAGCGTCCTCCCCGCCGCTGGGGTGGTCGGCGGAGGTGGCATACGCGGTGGGCCTCATGGCCACCGACGGGTGTCTGGTCGGTGATGGCCGGCACCTCGCCTTCACCTCCTGCGACCGCGAATTGGTCGAAACGCTGCTGGCGATATTCGACCGACGCGGTCGGTACCAAGAGGCGCGAACGAGCGCGGGGAACGCCGTGTTTCGCGCCCAGTTCGGTGACGTCCGCCTATATCGGTGGCTCATGTCCATCGGGCTCACGCCTCGCAAAAGTCTGACCCTCGGTGCCATCGACGTGCCCGATGAGTACTTCTTGGCGTTGGTCCGAGGTCTGCTGGACGGCGACGGCGGTGTCTATCGCCGGATACAGCGGCCAACGCGCAAGGCCTATCCCCTTTATGAATACGACCGTTTATGGGTGTACTTCACTTCGGCGAGTCGGTCTCACGTGGATTGGTTAGCGTCGAGGCTCAACGAGATGCTTGGCATCCGCGGCTATCTTTACTGGCGTAGGGCTACGGCGCAGCGCCGCGATTTTTTCCAACTGCGGTTCGGTAGGCGCGCTTCAACGTGCCTGATGACCGAACTGTATCGTGATCCGGCCGCGCCGCGCCTTGAGCGGAAATTCCTGATCTGGGCCAACTATTGTCATAAACACTCGCCGCGAAAGCTGCCCAGCCCTCACGCATCTTTGCCGACAGCCCATCGACTGCCTTAAGCGGCACGGGTCATCCCGCGCTCGGGATGGAGATGCGCTTTGGCCTTCGGAACCCGCGCGCCGGCGCGCGGTGCCCATCGCCGCACCATGACTGTGCCGACGGCGGGACTCGAACCCGCACTCGCTTGCGCGAACCGCCTCCTGAAGACGGCGCCTCGACCAGTTGGGCTACGTCGGCGCGATGCCCATTCTAGGTTGACAGTCACCCTGGATACACCTCGCCGTCAATACCCCACCGCGAGCGTCGGCTTCGTCCGCGAAACGCCCGCCCGCAGCGCGCCGCCGTCCTGACCGATCGCGATCGCGCTCGGGCGGGCGAAGTGCGACGAAAAGAAGGTCTCCTCGCGCACATCCAGCACGTGGCCCATCGCCTCCAGTTCTCCGATCGCTGCCCGGCCCACGCGCGCGTCGACCTGCGTCGTCTCGCCCTCGCAGTGCACACGAGGGTGGTTCACCCCTGCCTGGGGCCCGTCCGCGTCGTCGACCAGTCGGACCACGCACTGCGCGACCGCGCTCATGATCTTGCGTCCCCCTGGTGCCCCGAGCACGAAGGCCGGCTTTCCGTCGCACTCGATCACCATCGGCGCCACCGCCCACAGGATCCGCTTTCCTGGCGCGACGGAATTGATCCCGCCGGGCCGCGGGTCGAACCACGTCATGACGTCGGCGAGCACGATCCCCGTGCCCTTCGCCACGACGCCCGACCCGAAACCCTGGCCGAGCGTGGAGGTGAGGGACACTGCGGTCCGGTCCCGATCGACCACATTCACATGCGTCGTGTGATCGCCAGTGGCGGCCGCGCGCACCGCCGCCCCTCGGGCCAGCGCCGCCGGTCCCGCGTGCGGATCGGCGCGCCCGGGGTCGATCGATCGTCTCCGCTCTTCCGCGAATTCCTTCGAGGCGAGCGCCTCGAAGGGCTCCTCGCCCGCGAATGCCGGGTCGGCCAGGAGCGAGAAACGATCAACGAACGCTCGCCGCTGCGCCTCCGCGACCAGGTGCAGGCGAGCCGCGCCCGACATGGCGCGCAGGTCGAACCCTTCGAGCAGATTCAGCGTCTCGACGACCGTGATGGACCCCGAAGGGCCGGGGGTCGTGAGGATGCGGTGCCCCCGGTAACTCGCCTCGAGCACCGGGAGCTCGCGCGCTTGGTAGTCGCCCATCTCCTCCACCGTGATCGGGCCACCGTGGTCTTCCATGTCGGCCGCGATCGCGGCGGCGATAGGCCCGCGGTAGAAGCCGTCCGCGCCGTCGGTCGCGATCGCGCGCAGAGTCGCTGCGAGGTCGGTCTGGACGAGCCGGTCCGCAGGCTCGAACCCCGTGGTCGGGCGAAGCGGCGCTCCGCTCGGTCGGTAGAAGATCCGCCGGGAGTCCGCGAACGGCCACAATCGGTCGGCGTACGTGCCGATCGCGAGGGCGATGTACCAGTCGACCTCGAAGCCCTCCTCGGCCAGCGCGATAGCCGGCCGCATCACCGTCGCGCGGTCCAGGGTGCCGTGCCGCTCAAGCGCCAGGCACAGACAGGCCACCATGCCCGGGACACCGACGGCGCGGTAGCCAACGTTGCTCGCGTTTTCCTTTGTCGCCGGCCAGCCGTACATGCCGATCCGCTCGCCGCCCGGGAGCACTTCGTACATGTCCTCGCGCGCCGACTGGGGTGCGGTCGCGCTGCCGTCGATGACGGTCGCCTGGCCGTCGGCCCGGCGGATGACCATCGCGGCGACGCCTCCAACGCCGCTCGTGAACGGCTCGGCGACTCCGACCGCGAACGCCGCCGCGACCGCCGCGTCGACCGCGTTGCCGCCCGCCTTCAGCATCTCGAGCCCGGCTTCCGCCGCCAGCGGGTTGTCGGCCGTCACCATCACTTGCTCGGCGGTGGCCTCGCTCTTCTCGACGCGCCACTCGCTGCGCGTTCCGGCGGATGCATCGGCCACGCGGCGAGAATACGAGACACTCGGTAGCATCGCTCGGTGGCCCGCGACGCCGTCACGAGCGTGTGGATATCCGTCGACATGGAGGGTGTCGGCGGCGTCGCGGCGTACAGCCAGGTGATGATGCAGGGCATCGAGTACGAGCGCGCTCGCACCTGGATGACGCAGGAGGTCAATGCGTGCATCGAGGGCGCGGCCGCCGCTGGGGCAAACCGCTTCTGCGTCAACGACTCGCATGGGACGATGCACAACCTCTTCGCCGACGAGGTCGATCCACGCGCGGAGCTACTCGCCGGCACCGCGAAGCCGTGGTACATGGGCCAGGGAATCGACGGCGGGTACGACACGTGCTTCTTCGTCGGATATCACGGCCGCGCCGGCCACCCGAGGGCGGTGCTGGACCACACGTACGCCAGCCGTGCCGTGTACGAGTGCCGCCTGAACGGCATCCCGGTGGGTGAGACGACCCTCAACGCGCAGCTTGCGGGTTACTTCGGTGCGACGGTGTCGCTCATCTCAGGGGACGGGGCGACGTGCAGGGAGGGCCGTGCGCTCGTCCCAGAGATCGTCGCCGTGAAGACAAAGGAGGCCACCGGCCGGTTCTCGGCGCGCATGCTCCACCCGAAGGTCGTCCAGGAGCAGCTTCGCGCGGGAGCCGCGCGCGCCATCACGGTGGCGGCAGGGCTGCGGCCCCTCGCGCCGCGCGGCCGCAGCACCATCGAGCTGCATTTCCTGACGTCGGCCATGGCCGACATGGCCGAGCTGGTCCCCGGCAGCAGGCGCTCCGGGCCTCGCGCGGTCAGCTACGCGGCGCGCGACTACCTCGAGGTGTACAAGGCGCTGCTGGCGATGGTCCGGCTCGCGCCCTCGGCCGTGCCGCCGGAACAATAGGTGGCTCGTACCGCCGAGGTCGTGATCATCGGCGGCGGCGTCATAGGTGCGTCGATCGCGTATCACCTCGCCGCGCGCGGTCACACCGACGTCCTCGTGCTGGAGCGCGACACCCTCGGCTCCGGCTCCACCAGCAAGAACGCTGGCGGCATCCGCCTGCAGTTCTCCACGGAGATCAACGTTCGGCTCTCGCAGCGCTCGCTGCCGCGGTTCCTGGCGTTCCGCGAGGAGATGGGCACCGACCCACAGTTCCATCAGTCGGGCTACCTCTTTCTCATCACGGCCGACCGCGACGTCGACCCGTTCACGCGCTCGCTCGAGCTGTGGCAGCGGCTCGACGTGCCGGCGCGTCGCCTCGATGAGCGTGGAGTCCGCGAGCTCTTCCCCGAACTGGTGGCGAACGATGTCCTGTTCGCGACCTTCTGCGCCCTCGACGGCCACGCTGATCCCACGAGCATCCTGAACGGGTACGTCGCCCGCGCTCGGGAGAAGGGCGTCGAGTTCCGGGAGCACGAGGCAGCGACAGCGATCGATGTCGAGGGGGGGCGGGTCACCGCGGTGCGTGCGGGTGGCGAGCGCATCGGCTGCGGCACGGTCGTGGATGCCGCGGGGCCGTGGTCCGCAGAGGTCGGAAGGCTCGCCGGGGTGGACGTGCCCGTGCGGCCGTTGCGGCGCCACATCTTCATCACGGAGCCGGTACCAGGTCTCGACCGGGAGTTCCCGCTGACGATCGACTTCGCCAACGGCCTCTACATGCACCGCGAGAGCGGAGGGGTCCTCCTGGGGATGGCTGATCCGTCGGACCGTCCCGGGTTCGTCCAGACGGTCAACGCCGACTTCCTGCCCACCGTCGTGGAGCGCGCGCTCGCCCGACTGCCGATCCTCGAGCGGACCACCATCCGGACCGGCTGGGCGGGGCTGTATGAAGACACACCCGACAAGCACCCGATCATCGGAGCGGTCGATGAGGTCAGCGGGTTCGTGTGCGCGACCGGCTTCTCGGGCCACGGCCTGATGCACGCGCCGGCGGCGGGGGAGATCGTGGCCGAGCTTGTCGTCGGCGGGAGGCCGGCGTTGGATGTGTCGTCGCTGCGGCTCGAGCGGTTCCGGACCGGAGCGCTCGTCGCGGAGCACAACGTCGTCTGAGGGCGCTCGGGCTCGTCCTCGCCCTCGACCTC
Organism: Candidatus Limnocylindria bacterium; assembly: GCA_038200085.1. Taxonomy (GTDB): domain Bacteria; phylum Chloroflexota; class Limnocylindria; order P2-11E; family P2-11E; genus JALYKU01. Next base: position 20,876 of record JBBPYG010000125.1, read on the forward strand.
GCCCTGATCGGAATGGCGGCGTTGTTGCTGGTTTCCGTCATCGCGCGCGGCGGCCGCGGAGGCCGGCATCTCGCGCTGGCAGCTCTGCTCGTCGTCCTCGCCGTGGCCCTCTGGTACACGTCGATACGGACCCCGCTGGTGTTGCCGTGAGAGCCGACCTCCGTCGCGTCGATGCCACGGCGTTCCCGGAACCGCCGGAAGCGCAGCGCGATCGCCAGTCTTCGGCACGCCGACGGCGGCAACCGGCTGGGAACGCATCACCGTCGAGGAGCGCGAACGGTTCAGGCGCCAGGTGCTGCCGCGGCTCGCTGGCGTGTCGGTCAGCACCCTCTGCGGCGCAACGTCTCTGTCTCGGAAGTACTGCCCACAGATCCGAGGCGGATTGCGGACCCCGGACCCGCGGCACTGAAGTCCTAATCGCCCTTGCAAGGCCGGAGAGCGTCGGCCGATCGACAGGCGGTCCGGAATCTTCCGGCTCGCTCGTGCAAACCGCGCCGGCGCTGGGGATCTGATCACCCATGGCAGGTTCTATGGGAAGGTAGGTTCTGTAGGAGCCTGCGTTAGCCTTTGAATGCGGCGGCATCGTCGACCACCGCAGCGGCCATCGCGTCGAGCGCGTCGGGATCCGCAGACTCGCCCTCGGCGAGTGCCATCGCGAATCCCTCCGGGTCCAGTGATGCGCGAGCCAGTGCGATGTCGCTGCGCCGGACCTGCTCGTCGCATGGGGCCAGCACCGCGCCGCTCGCGCGCAAGATGGCCTCGGTCGCGCCGAACAGCCGCGCAGCAAGAGCCAGATCGCCGGCGCGCAGCGCCACGCTCGCCAGTCCGGCGAGACCCCGGGCCACGTCCGTACTGGGACCGGCCAGGCGCCGGATCGCGACGCCTTCGCGAAAGCGAGCCGCGGCGGGCGAGAGATCGCCCGCAGCGAGCGCGACGTGTCCGAGGTTGTGGAGCGACCAGGCGACGGTGGAATCGTCACCCATCTCGCGGCCGTGGCGGAGCCCTTCCTCGAACAGCGGCGCGGCGGCCGCGGCGTCGCCGGCACACCGGCCCACCTCGCCCAGACTGATGAGCGCGATCGCCATCCGCCAATGGTCGTCTGGCCCCTCGCGCCGTCGGATCGCGAGGCTCTCTTCCACGAGGGCTCGAGCGCGAGCGTAGTCACCGTCGATGCACGCGAGCCGCCCGAGGCTGAGAAGCGGTTGCGACGCCATGAGCTCGTCACCGATCGAACGGAACAGCTCCAGGCCCCGCTGAGTGCCGGCCCGCGCGGCGGCGTAATCGCCTCGCCCGAAGGCGCCTTCGCCGTTCAGGAACTCGAGCAGTGCGAGGCCCGACGTATCTCCGGTCTCGTCGATGATCGCTCGGGCTTCGCGGTCCGCAGCCGCGCGGGCGGCCTCCCCAGGCGCGAATGAGGAAACTATCATGAGGACCTGGGCCAGCTCCCGCTTGGAGCCAAGGCCGCGCAGCAGCTCGAGCGCCTGCGGTAGGAGGCGCGTTGCGGTCCGGTAGTCGCTCTGCATCGCCGCGGATTGGGCGGCGGCCAGCAATGCGCGCGCTCGCCCGGGGGTCCGGGCCGAGGGATCGCTCAGCGCCAGCGCCTCGTCGAGCTTCCGTCGCAGCTCGTTGATCCGACCACGCGCCGAGGCTGCGCCCAGCATCGAGCCGACCAGGAGTAGGCGGCGCTCACCACAGTCCGGCTCAGCCTCGATCCATTCCAGGGCGAGCCGGAAGTCCTCGTATTCGAGGCCCACCCGGGCGAACATCGGGCCCTCGAGGGGCCGCACGGCCTGCTCGACCGCGAGTTGGAGGAAGTGATCCGCATGGCGCTGGCGTGTCGCAGGGGCCTCGCCCGCGTCGAAGAGCTTCTCGCGGGTGTAGTCGCGCACGGTCTCGAGCATCCGGTAGCGCGCGACGCCGACACGTTTGTCGACCGCGACCAGGGACTTGTCGATCAAATGCGCCAGCAGATCGAGGATCCCGTCACGCTCGAGGCCGTCGCCGGCGCACACGCCCTCCGCGGCTTCGAGGCTCCAGCCGCCGGCGAAGACGCTCAGCCGGCGGAGCAGCTGCTGTTCCGGCTCGGCCAACAGGTCGTAGCTCCAGTCGATGAGCGCCCGAAGCGTCTGCTGCCGCGCGGCCACGGTCCGGCCACCGCCGGTGAGCAGCCGGAAACGGTCGTCGAGGCGCTGCGCGACCTGGGCGACGGAAAGCGCCCGCACGCGCGCGGCCGCGAGCTCGAGGGCCAACGGAATGCCGTCGAGCCGGCGGCAGATTCGGACCACGTCCGCGGCGATCTCGAGAGTGAGCACGAAGTCCGGTTGATAGGTGGCGGTCCGATCAACGAAGAGCCGGACCGCCTCGTACTGCCGCAGCGCGTCGAGGTCAGGCAACGAGTCGTCGTCGGGAACGCTGAGCGACGGCACGGGCATGAGCGCCTCGCCCGGGACGTTCAGGCCCTCACGGCTCGTGGCGAGGACCGTGAGCTCGGGGCAGGAGCGCAGCAGCGCGTCCACCAGCTGAGCACAGGCCATGATGAGGTGCTCGCAGTTGTCGAGCACCACCAGGAGTGAACGGCCGCGCAGGCCAGCGACGAGCGCGTTCGTCGTCGTCTCGCCCGCCCGCTCGGCGATCCGCAGTGCCGCGGCGACCGCTGGAGCGACGGCCGCTGGATCGCTGATCGGCGCGAGCTCGACCAGCCACGCCCCGTCGCGATAGCCGGCCAGGGCGTCGGCCGCCAGGTGCAACGCCAGTCGGGTCTTGCCCGTGCCGCCTGAACCGGTCAGCGTCACCAGGCGGCGCGTCTTGAGAAGGGTCAGACCGTTTTCGAGCTGGGCCTGCCGTCCGACGAAGCTGGTCAGCTGGGTCGGAAGGTTGTTCGAGGTCGCATCGAGGGTCCGGAGCGGCGGAAATTCCTGCGGGAGGCCGGCGATGACGAGCTGGAAGAGCTGCTGAGGTCGGACCAGGTCCTTGAACCGATGCTCGCCGAGCTCGCGCAGCGTCAGGTCGGGTGGCAGCGAGTCCCGGACCAGCGGTGCGGTGGTATCGGAGACCAAGACCTGGCCACCGTAGCCCGCCGCCATGATCCGCGCGGCACGATGGACCTCGAAGCCGATGTAGTCGACGCCCGCGGCCTCGCTCGCCGGTCGGGCCTCGCCCGTGTGCAGGCCCATCCGCACCCGCACCGAGCCGCCCTCGGGCCACGTTGCGGCCGCAAGCTCCCGTTGCATCGCCACGACCGCAGCGATCGCCGCGGTCGGGCTCGTGAATACTGCGAAGAACGAATCCCCTTCGGTCCGCACTTCCGTGCCACCGTGCAGCGCGAGCGCCGCGCGGATGATCTGGCTGTGGACCTCGAGCACCTGCTCCCAGCGATCGGGGCCCAGCGCCAAGAGCGCGAGGGTCGAATCTTCGATATCAGAGAAGAGCATCGTGACCGTGCCGGCGGGACCGTCCTTCACGCCTCGCTGCCGATCACATCGTGCGGCGGCCCAAGGTCACTGCTCCAGTGTAAGCGTGCGCAAGCGTCGGAAAGCGCAGCAACGTCCATTCACGTTTCGCCAACAATCAGGCGCGAACCA
>JBBPYG010000126.1:0-21465 GCA_038200085.1 Candidatus Limnocylindria bacterium
CATGCTCGCCCTGAAGCCCGCTCTCGGGACGCGGCGGCAGGCGCAGATCGACCGCGCGGCGCTCGATCGGCCGGCCAGACCCGCGCGCTGGTTCAAGCCAACGTCCGAGTGCACGAACGAAATGTGCAACAGGACGGCCGAAGTGCGAGGCCTCTGCCGAACGCACTACAAACTCTGGTGGAAGGCGTCGAGAAAGGGGAGGACTTCTCCGAACGTTCCCCGGGATGCACCGCCTGTGCTATATGCCGAAGTCCGGCCGCTCGGAGGGATACCGCAAGACGATCCTCGGTCCATCGCTTGGCTGGCGGGCCTCCTCGAGGGAGAGGGCCACTTCGGGTCCGCGCGTGCAAGGAACAGTACAACGGGCTACCCGATCGTGCAGCTGCGCATGTGTGACGAGGATGTGGTGCGTGCCGCGGCCCAACTCGTCGAGGCGCCGTCTGTCTGGCGCGTCGTACCCAGGCACGCGGGCTGGAGTCCCACCTTCAATTTCTGCGTGGCGGGCAGCGCTGCGGTGACAGTCATGCGAAACGTGCGTCCCTTCATGGGCGAGCGCAAAAGGCCGGGCGATCGATGCAGCCATCGAGAGCTACCATCCGATCCGCCTCACCCGCCGCCGGCAACATGCGCGGTCGCTTCGTGCGGTCAGCCTCATCGCTCACGCGGCCTCTGCCACAAGCACTACATGATGTGGCTGCGTGATCGCGCCGGCGGCCGTGGAGAGCGGATCACCGCGTTACGGTAGACGCAACGGCCTCGTCGCCGCCGCGGACCGCCGTCAGTTCCCTGCCTTCCCCCTCGCGTCGGCGTACAGCGGGCGCACCATCGCGGCGGCCGGGTGGAACTCGCCGACGTCCAGGTACACGGTCCATACCTCCACCGCTCCCTTGTAGTCCTCGGCCTTGTACAGGATCAGCCCCTTCAGGAACAGCGCGTCGGCATCTCGCGGGCGCAGCGCCAGCACGCGGTCGGTGGCGAGACGCGCGCCCGCGCTCTCGCCCGACTGGAAGAGGATGAGCGCGAGCCCGTTCAGTGCCGGGACGCTGTCGCGGTCGATCGCGAGGACCGCCTGGTAGACGGGCACGGCATCCCGCGCGCGGCCGTCCTGCACGTACGCGTCGGCCAGCGCGAGCTGCGCCGGGATGTCCCGCGAGTTCGCGCGGGCGCGCGTCTCAAGCTGGGCCGTCGTCGGCGTCAGCGGCCGCGCGTCGCCGGTGAGCGGCGCTCCCGGCGCGCGGTCGCCGGCCTCTCGCGGCAAGGTCGCCACCACGACGACCGTCGTGATCGCGGCGGCGACCGCCGCGACCGCGAACGTCCGCACGGGTGCGGGTGAAGCGCGCTGCTCCGGCCGCCGCGCGAATGCTTCGCGCTCGAGCGCGCCGCGGAGCCGCGCATGGTCGGCGGCGTCGATGGTGCCAGCGGCGCGCGCGAACTCGAGGTCGCGCAGCGAGCTGACCGCCCGCGCGACATCGTCGCGGCGGTCTGGCGGGTCCACCGGCCAAGGGAGGCTGCGCTTGCCGAGGAACGGCAGCGCCGCGAGCGGAACGGCGATCCCGAGAGCGATGAGCGCCACGGCGATCGTCATCATTCGAACGCCTCTTCCCGCTGCACCCGCTCGCGCAACGCGGCCACCTCGCTCTGCGAGGGCTGCGGTGTGCCGGGCGCATCGGCATCGCTGGCGCGCCGTCCCACGACGCGCGGCGTGCCCGTCGGCCCAATCTCCCGCGGCTCAGGCCGCACGAGCCCCAGCGCGAACAGCGCCCCTACGACGAGCGCCGCGAGCGGCGCGAGCCACACGAGGCCCGTCAGCCCGAAGAGCGGCGGGGTCAGGAACACCCAGTCGCCGTACGAGCGGCGGAACTCGGCACGGATCTCGTAGTCGCTCCGTCCCTCCGCCACGCGCTGCGCGACGAGGTCGCGCATCTCCCGCGCGGTCTCGCTCGGCGAATCGCTGACCGACAGCCCCTGGCACACGGGGCAGCGCAGCTCCGACGCGATCGCGTCGACGCGCACGGCGTCCGTGACCGGCTGGGGGCGAGCGCTCCACGCGACCGCCGCGACCACGGCGACAGCCGCCGCAAGGAGCACGACGCGCCGGACCCTCGTGTTCACTCGTTGGCCGCGGGCGATGCCGCGATGCCAGCGATGAGCGGAGTCGTCGCCATGCGGCGCTGGCGCGCGGCGCTCAGCGGATTACCAACCATCCGGACCTCGGCACTCATCGGGCTTGTCGCCGACCGGAGCCCGGCACCCGGTCGGCCCTGTCGCCGGCCGGAGCGCGGGGGTCATCGGCCCGCCAGCGGACCGACTGCGTCGCTCATCGGCCCGCCACCGGCCGGATCGCCTCGATGCCCGCGACCAGCGTCTCCTCGTCGATCGGTCCGACGTGCCGGCCGGCGATGACGCCGTCGGGTCCGACGAAGAACGTCTCGGGTACGCCGAAGGTCCCGAACGACAGCGCCGCGCGGCCGTCGTCGTCGGCGACCGTCGGCCACGTGCCGCCCAACCGCTGCTGGAAGCCGAGGCCCGAGTCGCGCGAGTCCTGGTACAGCACCCCGACCATCACAACGTCCGCTGTGCGGTACCGCTCCCACGCGCGCACGAGCGCGGGATGCTCCTGCTTGCATGGGATGCACCACGACGCGAAGAAGTTGACGACCACGACCTTGCCCGCGTAGTCGGCCATGCGGAATCGGCCCGAGCCGTCGAGCCGCTCGAGGTCGAGCGCAGGGGCCGGCTTGCCGACGCTGGCGCTGCGGATGTCCTGCGGGTCATGGCGGAACGCGAGGCCGAGCACGACCACGAGCGCCGCGATCGCCGCGATCGCCCCCATCCGCGCCACGCGTCTTATCTCCACGGCGCAGTCCGCCCTCGGTCGCGGCACCAGGTTCCGCGGAGCGCCGATGGCCAGCCGTACGCGACCGAGCGGTGCATGTGCGCGCTCACGACGATCCGCACGCCGCCGTACCGCCCGCGCGCGCTGCCCTTAGCCATCGCTCAGTCCGCCCCGGCCGGGGCCGGTTCCATCACGATGGCGTGCCGCTCACGCCGCCGCGGTGGTGGCATGGCGGCGACGACGGCCCCGACGCCGACGATGCCGCCCCCGATCCAGAGCCACGACACCAGTGGGATGATCCGCACCCGGATCGTGGCCCACGCGTGGCCGCGCGCGTCGTACGCGGCGAGGATCGTGTAGACGTCGTCGGAGAGCTTCGCCGCGATGCCGGGGGACCCGATCGGTTGCGTGGAGTTCGGGTAGAAGACGAGCGCCGGGTGCAGCTCTTCGCTCGAGCCGCCGCTGGCGACCCGCAGGTCCGCGACGACGCTGTCGCGCTGCGGCTCGCTGACATCGCGCACGCCGGCGAGCTCAACGGTGTAGCCGGCCGCGGTGAAACGATCGCCTGGCGCGAGGGTCTGCTCGACCTCGGTCGCGCGCGCGCTGCTGGTCGCGACGGCCAGCGCGATCACCACGATCCCGAGGTGGACGACGTACCCGCCGTAGCGGCGGCCGCTTCGCCGAAAGAGGTTCGCAAGCGCCGCCGCGGGCGCCTCGTCGTGCAACACGCCGCGCGCGCGAACGCCACGCACGAATTCCTGGACGATCGTCGTCGCGACGAAGGCCGCGAGCGCGAACGTGGCGACGGCCGCGGGCGCCGGAGGCCCGGTCAGCACGCCGAAGACGGCGCCGGCTGCGGCGGCGAGCACCGGCGCAGTGAACTGGCGTTCGAGCGACGCGCGCGACGCACCGCGCCACGGCAGCTGTGGGCCCACGCCCATGAGGAACAGCAGCGCCAGCGCCAGCGGGATCTCCACGCGGTCGAAGTACGGGCCACCGATGGACACCTGCGCCCCGGAGATCGCCTCGACGATGAGCGGGTAGAGGGTGCCGAGCAGCACGGTCAGCGTCGCGGCAACGAAGACGACGTTCTGGAAGAGGAAGATCGCCTCGCGCGAGAGGGGCGATCCCACCGATCCCCCGTCGGCAAGGCGCGGCGCCCGCCACACTAGCAGCGCGACCGAGAACACGAGGATCGCGGCGAGGTATCCGAGGAGCAGCGGGCCGATGGCCGAGAGCGTGAACGAGTGCACCGAGTTCACGACGCCGCTGCGCGTCAGGAACGTGCCGAGGATCGTGAGGGCGAAGGTCGCGACGACCAGCGACAGGTTCCACGTGCGCAGGAGCCGCCGCTTTTCCTCGACCATCACTGAGTGGAGGTACGCCGTAGCGGTGAGCCACGGCATGATCGCGGCGTTCTCGACGGGATCCCACGCCCAGTAGCCACCCCAGCCGAGCACCGCGTACGACCACCACGAACCCGCGACGATGCCCACACCGAGCAGCGCCCACGACATGAGCGCGAAGCGGCGCGTCGCGACGAGCCAGCGGTCGCCGCCCTCACCGAGCACGAGCGAAGCGATCGCGTACGCGAACGGAACGGAGAAGAGGACGTATCCGAGGTACAGCAGCGGAGGATGCAGCGCCATCAGGGGATGGTTCTGCAGCAGCGGATTGGGGCCGCGGCCGTTCGCGGGTACGTTGGCCAGCTGGACGAATGGGTCGGCGATCGGCGTGGCGATCAGCAGCAGGAAGAACGACAGCATCACGAACGTGACAGCGAGCGCGGTCGTCGCGAGCCGGGGCAGTGACCGCGTGCCGCGCCACGCGATCCACGCCACCGCCCCGGCGAGCACAGCGGTCCAAAGGAGGATCGAGCCTTCGAGCGCCGCCCAGAGCGAGATGACGCTGTAGAAGAGCGGCGTCTCGCGCGCGTTGTTCAGCGCGACGTAGCGGATGCTGAAGTCGTGCGTGACCAGGGCGCCGACCATGGCCAGATCCGCGGCGACGACGAGCGCGAGCACCGCAAGCGACAGCGCGCGCGCTGACGCGAGCGCGCGTCCATCGCGCCGCCATGCCCCGTAGGCGCTTGTGCCGACCCCCGCGAGCGCCAGCGGGAGCGCAGCGCGCAGCGCGCCTCCGCCCAGCGCAGCGAAGTCCATCAGGGCGCCCGATGCGACGGGGTCGCTCCCGCCGTCGGTGCGGTGTACACCTCGTCGTGCTTCGCGATGACCTGGCTCGCGCGGAATGTGCCGTCAGCAGCGAAGCTTCCCTCGACCACCGCGCCGGCGCCCTCTCGCAGTAGACCGGGTGGCGCGCCCGCGCCGACGACAGACACGCGCGCCAGCCCGTCCGTTATCACGAACCGCAGGTCGCGGGTCGACGGCTCGTACGACAGCGATCCTCGCTCCACTTGGCCCCCCAGCCTCGTCGACACACCGGCCCCGACCTGCCGGTCATGCGCCTCCGTCGGCGTCAGGTAGTAGACCGCGGAGCCTTGAAGGTTCTGCGCCGCGAACGTTCCGATGACGACGGCCGACCCAAGCGCGGCCACGACGAGGACGCGACGTCCGTCTAGGAAGGAGGCCGCGTTCGCTGCCACAGCGAGACCAGGTACGCGAGCAGGCATCCCCAGACCGCGACGTACGCCCCGGCGATGAAGAACCCATCCATCAGCTGACCGCACCGAGGCGCTGCTGCCTACGGAGCTCGATCGCCAGACGCGACGCGAGCAGGTACGCGTAGATGAGCGTGAATGCTCCCACGGCGACAAGCAGCGTCACGAGCATGCTCGCATCGAGCGCCGGGCCGCCGGTGACTCGCAGGACCGTCGGAAGCTGGTGCAGCGAGTTCATCCAGAGCACCGACAGATGCACGACCGGAACGTCGACCACGAGGACGATGCCCAGCACCGCTGCGCGGTTGGCGCGGCGCACGAAGTCCGTCGACAGGTCGCGCAGCAGCAGGTAGCCGACGTACATGACGAACATCACGGCCGTCGTGACCAGGCGCGGTTCCCACGTCCACCACACCCCCCACGTCGGCTTGGCCCAGATCGAGCCGGTCGCGAGCGCGAGCCCCGTGAAGAGCACGCCGATCTCCGCCGAGGCGACCGCGATGGCGTCGAACCAGCGCTGCCTCGTCCAGAGCCAACCGACGCTCGCGAGGAACACGACCACGAACGCGAGGTACGCGAGCCACGCGGACGGAACGTGGACGTACATGATCCGGTAGACGTCGCCCTGCACGGCGTCGGCGGGCGCCCACAGCAACGACATGTACGTCGAGATGAAGGCGCCCGCGATCGCGGCGATCCCCAGCCAGGGCCGAAGTCGCAGGACGAGCACGCGCGGAAATGTCGTGGTGGTCATTCGATGGCTGCGGGAACGATGGTAAAGCCGAGCACCGCGTACACAAACGCGAACGCGAGCAGCAGCGCCGACCAACCGAGGGAGCCCGTCGCGTCGCCGGACAACGCGCTCGCGGACCCCTGGGTGGCAGCGATCAGCTGCGGGATGAGGACGGGAAGCGCCAGGATCGGGACGAGTGCGGCGCGGGCGCGAAGTCGCAGCGCGAGGACGACGTCGAGCACGACGACCGCCGGCAGCGCGATCACGCCGAGCGCCGTCACGAGCGCGAGGTGGCCCGGGAGCGCCACATCGAGATCGAGGAGGACGATCGACAGCAGACCGCCCACGGCCGCCACGATGGCAAGGAGCGCGGCCAGCGCCATCACCTTGCCCGCGAAGAGCGCGTCGCGGCCTCCGGGCAGCGCGACGATGGCGTCGATGGCGTCATCCTCGAGCTCGCGGTCGAAGGACCGCGTCGCCGCGAGGATGGCCGCGAAGGCGAGCGCGATCCAGAACAGGGCGCCGGCGAGAGCCGGCTGGCGCGCTGAAACGGGTCCGACTACGAGGCTCTCGAGCAGGATGAGTATCGCGACGAAGGTCACCGCGGCGACCAGGCCATCGGGCTGTCGCCGCTCGGCGAGCAGCTCGCGGCCGGCCACCAGCGCGACGCGGCGGATCACCCGCGTCGCTCGCCGCTGGCCGGCGTCGATCCGCACTCAGTCCCACTCACGCCAGCACCTGACCGCTTTCGATCCGCATCACTGCCGATGCACGCTCATCGAGCTCCGGATGTCCGTGCGTCGCCACCACGATCGCGCGCCCCGCGGCGCGCGCGCGTTCGATGGCGACGCGAAGCAGAGCGGCCGCATCATCGTCGAGCTCGGCGAACGGCTCGTCGAGCAACGTCAGCGGGCACGGTTCGGTGTCGATGCGTGCGAGCGCGGCACGCCGCCGCTGGCCCGCCGACAGCGACTCGACAGAGCGACCCAGGTCCGCCGCGAGCCCCCATGCCGCCAGGGCCGCGATCACCGACGGCGAGTCCGTCGTGCCGCGAAAGCGCTGGAAGAACATGAGGTTCTCGCTCGCGGAGAGACTGCGCAACAGCTGCGGCCGATGCCCCAGGGCGAGGACGTCACGGTGGATCTCGCGGCTGCCGGCCGCGATCGGGACCAGCCCGGCGATCGCGCGCAGCAGCGTCGTCTTTCCTGCGCCGTTGGGTCCGCGCAGGACGCAAAGGCCGGGGCCGAGGGACAGATCGACCCCCCGCAATACCGCCCGATCGTCGATGACCACGGTGACCCCGCGCAGGGACGCGAGCGCCTCCACGCGACGATGATGCCCGCTATCCCGCGGTCTGCTCGTCCTCCTGGGCTTGCACGAGCTGGGGCCAGCGCCGGCGAACCGCGGCGGCGATCCCCTCCGCGTCGAGCCCGAAACGCCGACGCCACAACACCTGCGCGCCGTGGTCGACGTATTCGTCGGGCACACCGAGGATCTCGAGGTCCACGCGGGCGCCCTGTTCCGCGAACAACTCGCCGAGCGCGCTGCCGAAGCCACCGCTGACCGAGTGCTCTTCGACGCTGAGAAAGCGCGGCACGCGTGCTGCGAGCGCGAGGAAGCGCTCGGCGTCAAGAGGCTTCGCGAAGCGCGCATTGACGACGGTCGCCTCGATCCCGTCGTTCGCGAGCATCTCCGCCGCGTCGAGCGCCGCCCGCACCGGATGGCCGTACGCCGCGATGACGACGTCGCGCCCCTCACGCAGCGTTTCCGCGACGCCGATCGGGATCTCCTCCAGCGGCGCGTCGAGCGCCATACCGGAACCGGTGCCCCGCGGGAAGCGGAACGCTATCGGTCCCCGCTTGGCGGCCGCGTACCGCGCGGCGGTGAAGGTCATCTGTCGCAGCTCTCCTTCGTCCTTCGGCGCCATCAGGACGATCCCGGGGAGGCAACGCAGGAAGGCGATGTCGAAGAGTCCCTGGTGCGTCCTCCCGTCGTCGCCGACGATCCCCGCGCGGTCCATCGCGAAGACGACCGGCAGACCCTGGATCGCGACGTCGTGGACCACCTGGTCGAATCCTCGCTGCAGGAAGGTCGAGTAGATGGCGACGATGGGCACGATGCCCTGCGTCGCGAGGCCCGCGGCGAACGTGACCGCGTGCTGTTCGCAGATCCCCACGTCGAACAGGCGATCGGGGAATTCCTTGAACAATGGGGTAAGGCCAGTGCCGCTCGGCATCGCCGCGGTGATGGCGACGACGGATTCGTCCTGCGTCATCACTTCACGCACGGCGTCGGCGAACACGGCCGTGTACTGGGGCGCCGACGCCTTCGCGGCTCCCTTGGCGCTTACGCCGTGCCACTTTTGGTTGTCCTCTTCGGCCGGGACGTAGCCGTGGCCCTTCTGCGTGTGCACGTGGACGAACACCGGCCCGTCGGGAAAGTCGCGCGCCTTCTCGAGCACGCGCTCCGTCGCGAAAAGGTCGTGACCGTCGACGGGGCCGAAGTACGTGAATCCGAACTGCTCGAACAGGATGTTGGGGAGAAACAGCGCCTTCAGGCTGTTGAAGAGCCTGCGCCGGGCCTCCTCATATACCTCGGCGCCGGGCAGCTGCCAGAGCACCTGCCTCGCGACGTGCTTCATCTCCCGGTAGGGGCTCGCGACGCGCAGCGACTCGAGCATCCGTGAGATCGCGCCGACGTTGGGCGCGATGCTCATGCCGTTGTCGTTCAGCACGACGATCATCCGCGTCCGCATGTGACCGATGTTGTTCAGTGCCTCCCAGGCCATGCCGGCGGTGAGCGCGCCGTCACCGATGATCGCGACCACGTGGTGGTCCTCCCGGTGGAGGTCGCGGGCGATCGCCATCCCCTGCGCGGCCGAGATCGATGTTCCGGCATGTCCCGCGCCGAATTGATCGTGAGGGGACTCGCTCCGAACGAGGAAACCCGACATGCCGCCGAACTGGCGAAGCGTCGCGAACCCTTCACGCCGGCCGGTGAGGATCTTGTGCACGTACGCCTGGTGACCGGTGTCCCAAACGAGCTTGTCGTTCGGTGATTCGAACACCCGGTGCAGGGCCACTGTGAGCTCCGCCGCCCCGAGGCTCGACGAGATGTGCCCCCCGGTCCTCTGCACTGCGTCGACGGTGAAATCGCGGATCTCCTGGCACAGCTCGAGGAGCTGAGGCTTCGTCAACGCGCGGAGATCGGCGGGCGAGTCGATGCGATCGAGCACGGTCATGGTGGGTACTGTAGTCGGCGTGTTCGGCCTTTCGGACCATACCGTCGTCGTTACAGGCGCGACCGGCAACCTCGGCCACACCGTGGTGCGCCGTTACCTCGAGGCGGGCGCGCGCGTCGTGGCGGCGGTGCGGGATGTAACGAAGGGCGCGGAGCTGCGCGAGTCGCTGGGTCCGACCGCCGATGCGCCCGAGAGAACGCGGCTGCGACTCGCCGAAGCGGACCCCGCCGACGCGGCCGCGATGAGCCGCCTCGTCGCGGAGACGCTGGGCGCATGGGGCCGTCTCGATGTCCTCGCGAACCTCGCCGGTGGGTCGCCTCCGCGCCGGCCACGGACATCGAGGCGATCGGCAGGTCATGGGAGGCGAACGTCCTCACGACGGTCACGGCGACCGCGGCGTGCATCGGACCGATGCGCTCGCGCGGCTACGGCCGCGTGGTCAGCGTGTCGGCGATGGGCGCGGCGAAGGGCGGCAAGGGGAACGCCGGCTACTCGATGTCGAAGGGCGCGGTCGTCCGCTGGACCGAAGCGCTCGCCGCCGTGATCCTCTTCCTGTCCTCGGAGCAGGCCAGCGGCGTGACGGGGGCGGCGATCCCGATCACCGCGCGAAGCTAGCTCTGGGCGAGATCCATGCACGGTGATCGCGCACCCCGTGGGGGCGCCCCGCCCGGGCACGGGATTCCGCGTGCAGGGTCGGCGGACTGAACGCGCGCTCGCGGCGCGCAGGACGCTCTACCGCGGCGCGAAGGAGAGTGCGCCGTTCACGACCGCGAGCCGTCGATCGGGCGGGACCGACACGACCCGCAGATCCCCGTCGGATAAAGCCACACGAACGGCTGGCACGAGGCTGTCGAGCCCGAGCTCGGCGTCGAACAAGACGGCGACGGTGGCCGTCGTGGGGATGTCGAGGGCCGTGACGCCGGCGCCCCCACTGGCCGGCACCAGCACCGCGGCGTACTCCGGCAGGTACCGCACCGCGAGCATGTATCCCGGGACGGCCAGGATCACCGTCTCCGTCGGGCGGTACCTCTCGCGGATCGTCGCGACGCGTTCGGCGGTACTGCGGTCACGCACCCGGATCTCGTGCGCGGTGAACTGCCCGTCGGCGAGGAGGAAGTAGGCGCCGCCGGTCACGACCGTCGCACCGATCCCCATCGCGATCGCCGCGCGCGCTACGCGGCCGGCGGCCACGACCATCGCTTCGCTTCCCAGGCCCGCGACGATGCTGAGCGGGACCGCGATGGACAGCGTGTACGGCCATGAGCCGATGTGGATGCCGACGTAGAGAACGACCGCAGGCACCGTCCACAGGAGCAACAACGGCGCGAGTTCCCGGTGCCGCCCGCGCACCATGGCCCAGGCGCCGACGAAAAGCAGCGGCGTCGCGAGCAGCAGCTGCGCGGCGATGCCGATCAGGGTCAGGGCCAGATCGCGACCGTATTGCGTCGTTCCCTCCCCGATCCCGCTGCCGGCTGCCTCGGCGATCGACAGTTGGAGATACGTGTCGATGCCGCCCGAGGCGAGGCCGCTCGGTATGAGCCAGGCCAGGCTCGCCACCGCGACGGCCGCCGTCGACGCGGCCAGCGCCCGAGGGCCTCCCTTCGAGGCGGCGAATAGCCACAGCGGCCCGAGGATGACGAACAGATCCTGCCGAAAACCCGACGCGAGACCGAAAGCCGCTGAGGCGGCGACGCGTGCGAGCATGCCGCTCCTCCTCGCCTCCCAGAGCGCGAAGCCCACGGCGCCGGCGAGGAGCGCCAGCACCGTGTACGGATACGCGACCTCGCTGTACTCCCAGAGCAGTGGGGAGGCGACGAGCAGCGCCGCCGTCACGGCGGCCACGCGCGGCCCGGCGAGGCGCACGGCCATGGCGTATCCCGCCGCGCACGTTAGCGCTCCCGCGACGATGCTCACGAGCACGAGCCCGCTGTTCACCTCGCCCGTCAGCGTCGCGCCAGCGCGACCTGCCAGCACGTAGAACAGGTACCCGGGCGGGTGCGGCCGGGATTCGAGCGGCGCGAGCGCGACGCGAAAGTACTCGATCGCCCGTGCGTACAGCACCGAATCCCAGGCGAAGAGCACTCGCGACGTGAACGGCAGGCGGAGGAGGATCGCGACGACGAACACGACCGCCGATCGGAACAGGAGGAGGTCGTGGCCTGCGTCTCGCCGGAACGGAAGCCTCGCGGCGATCAGTGACCCAGCGCCTTCAGGATCGCTTGCGCCCACTCCGCGTACGCGGCAGCGGAGGGGTGCAGACCGTCGCTCGCGAACAGCTGCCGGTCCGCCTGTTCCGCCATGAGCGCGGCGAGATCCACGTGCCCGCTCCCCGCGCGTTCGGCCTCTTCGCGCGCGACGTCGTTGAAGCGCTCGATCGCCGCGCGGAGCGCGGCGCGATCGCCGTACCCGGATGCGGCCGGCGCGGAGGACCAGTAGGGCTGGGGGAGGGACACGACGCTCCCGGCGGCGACCCCCGCATCGGCCAGCCCCCGATGGATCGCGCGGACCTGTTTCCTGTAGCGGCATCGTGGCACCCGCGCACGAGGTCGTTCGCCCCTATCAGCAGCGTGACGAAGGTCGGACGGAATGCGGCCGCGATCGGCAGCTCATGTCGGATCAGATCCTCGGTCGTGTAGCCGTTCACCGCGGGATTGCAAAGCTCGACGGTCCCCGAGTCCATGGCCGAGAGCATCACGGCGGGGAACGAACGATCCGGCGTCGTGCCGGTACCGATCGTGAACGAGTCACCGAGCGCGAGGTAGCGGTCCAGGCGAAGCGCCACGGCCGAATCGTACGAGCCGGCCGCGGCCCTCTAACGTGCCAGCTGAGGCGCGCGTGCCCTCGGTCCGCGCTCCGGGAGCACGAAGGCGGTCACGACGAGCAGGACGACGCTCACCAGGTGCGCCAGGATCGGGACGAGATCGTGCAGCTGCTGGTACTCCATCAGAAGCCACGCGAAGGCGACCACGGCGACCGCGGCTGCGCGGGCGCGGCGTGTGCCCAGGCTGAGCGCGCGGCGCAGCGTGTCGGCGAAGAGCGGGATCGTGAGAACGAGGAAGGTGGTCCAGAAGTAGCCGAACGGCGCGATGTACGGCACGGTCGCGAGGGCGACCGCGTGCATCGTCGTGGCGCGTTCGCCTCCGACGCGCGCCGCGCGCCCCGCGACGAACGCCAGCCCGAGGACGCCGAGCGCTAGGACATTCGGGAAGATGTCGTTCCAGAACACCGCCGCCAGCGCCGCGGGTTCGGTGCGGTCGATCGCCTGGAACAGCCAGTCGTGCTCGCGGAGCCGTGGGATGAAGCGCAGGAATTCGACCAGGCGGTCGGGCATCGCGAGCGCCGTGACCGCGACCGAGGCCACGCCGAATCCGGCGGCCCATGCGACCGTGCGCCACCGCCCCGATCCGAGGTAGAACGCGAGCAGCGAGAGCGGGAGAAGCTTCAGTCCGAGGGCGGCCGCCAGCAGCGCGCCGCCGACGGGCGTCCGATCGCGCCACCGCCACGCGGCGAGGCACAGCGCGCAGGTGATGAGATTGAGGTTCCCGAGCGCGACCTCGAGCACGAGCGGCAGGAAGAAGACGAACCCGGCGAGGGCCCACGGACGAGCGGCGCGCGGCAGCGGGCGGACGCACGCCCACGCGATCGTCGCCGCCGCCACGAGCTGAACCGCGAGCCACGGCCAGCGCGCGACGTCGAACGGTAGCGGAGCGAGCAGCATGAAGGGAACGGCCACGAGCGGCGGGTAACGGAACTCGCCCTGAAGTCCGAGCCGGTCCGTCGGTCCGGGATACAGCTGCGCTCCCGACATCAGGTGCTGCGCTCCGAGCCAGTACGCGCGCAGGTCGTATCCGAGGAACAGCGACGAGCCCACAAGGAGCGCGGCTCCCGCCGCGATCGCCGCGGCGATCACACCCGCCGACCACACCAGCACCTCGCGCCTCGTGCGCGCCGGCCTGGACCGCGACCCCGAAGCGCTCAGGACGGGAACGGATCCGGCAGACACTGCGGGAGGCGAGGACACGCTTGCATCGTACGTTCACGACCTGGCGGCATGGGCAGTACACACGGCTGGCGCCGCAGACGCTCGCCAGGGAATGCCAGCGGCCTCCGCAGACGTTACCTTGAGGGAACATGGCTGATTACGACCTCGCGATCATCGGCGGCGGACCCGCCGGGCTTACCGCCGGCCTCTACGCCGCACGCGCCAACATGAATGCGGTTCTCTTCGAGGGGAAGGACGTCGGCGGCGAGATCCTCAATACCGACCTCATCGAGGACTGGCCGGGCGAGGAATCCATCACCGGCCGCGCTCTCGCGGACAAGATGGCCAACCACGCCGCCAAGTTCGGGCTGAAGGTCGAGACCTACAAGCCCGTCAAGAGGATCCGCAGCGACGGCGATCGGAAGGTGATCGAACTCGAGGACGGCAGCATCCACACGGCGTACGCGGTGATCGTCACCGTCGGGGGCGAGCCCACGAAGCTTCAGATCCCCGGCGAAGAGGAATACCATGGTCGCGGCGTCTCGTACTGCGCGGTCTGCGACGGAGCGTTCTTCAAGGGCGTCGACCTCGCCGTGATCGGCGGAGGAGACTCGGCGTTCCAGGAAGGGCTCTTCCTCACGCGGTTCGCGAAGAAGCTGTACGTGGTACATCGGCGGGACGAATTCCGGGCGCAGGCGATCCTCCAGGACCGTCTGCTCGGCATGGACAAGGTGGAGGTCATCACCCCGGCCGTCGTCCGGCAGATCGGTGGCAACGGCGACGTGAAATGGATGGAGATCGAGCGCGACGGCAAGGCCGAGCGCGTGCCGGTCGAAGGCGTCTTCATCTTCATCGGCTTCCGGCCCGTCGGCCGCCATCTGTTCGAGGAGCACATCGACCACGACGAGAACGACTACCTCCTCACAGACCAGTACATGCGCACGAGCATTCCCGGCGTGTACGCGGCGGGGGACACCCGCGCACAGCTGGCGAAGCAGATCACGACTGCGGTCGGGGACGCGACGACCGCGGTACTCCACGCCGAGCGTTACATCGAGGAGCTGAAGCACGCGCGCCAGGCGTTCCCCGAAGCGACGCCCGAAGCCGTCGTCGAATCGACCAGGCGCATGGGAAGCCGCCGCGTCCTGGCCGGCGAGGTCATCGTCCGCGAGGGCGACCCGTCCGATGCCTTCTACATGATCATCCGCGGCGAGGTGAGCGTCACGAGTCGTGGCGCCGATGGCGTCGACGTGCGGATCGACACGCTCGGCGACGGCGATTACTTCGGAGAGATCGGACTCCTCACGGGTAAGCCGCGCTCGGCGACGGTGCGCGCGACGCGCCCGACGGAGCTGCTGGTCCTTGACCGCGAGGCCTTCGGCTCCGTCGTCGCGAGTTCAGCTGCGGAGACCGCGGACATGGCCGGCATCGTGAAGGAGCGCCTGGCAGGGCACGCCTTGCGTTGACGCGTTAGCCCTGCGCCTCCATCGGAGCAGATGCTTCGGTGGCGGCTCCTGCCGGCCGTTTCCTCCCACGGCCGCCGCGCCGGCCGCGGCCGCCGCGCGAGCCGCGACGGGTCGTCTTCTCCGGGAGGGCCAGCGGCGCGACCGGCGCGGGCAGCTCCCCGGAGGCTGATGCCGGCCCGGGACCCAGCGCCGGCGCCTTCGCTTCCTGCTCGGCGAGGAGGACGAATTCGCCCAGGAGGGCCTTCGCCTCGGGATCGTCCCGCAGAAGCACGTAACCGGCCTTCTTGCCGTGGTCCTCCGACCGCATCAGGCCTCGCTCGACGGCGCTTCGCATCAGCGATTCGAGGCCGTCGCCTTCGACGCGGGACAGAAGCTCTGAGAAGAGAGCCGCGTTGACCCACTCCGCATCCTCGCCCTTCGTCGAGGCGACGAAGTTGAACAGGTGGACGATCGATGCGGCGCGCTGCCGCGCGTATTCCACGAGCGGATGGCTCTCGACCAGCCAGCACATGGCGACCTGACGTCCTTCCCGCGTCACCTGCTCGGTGGCGACCGCACCGCGTTCCTCGGCGATGTTGAACAGCGTCTCCAGCAGCATCCGGCGCTGGGTACGCCCTCGCGCGAGCCCACCCGGCTGGTCGGCTCGCGACAGCGGATCGAGCACGGCCTCGACCACGGGGATGCGTCGCGCGTCCTTGGCCGTGACCGAATCGACCCGGCGCAGCACGCGAACGAGGTGGAAGATCGTTTCGGCCACCAGTGGCGAGCCGAAGTTCGGCCGCAGCAGGAGCTTCGAACGCATGCGGGTGCGCGCCGCCTGCTGCGCCGTCACGTGATGCTGCTCGATCGCGGCGTCGATCCGCTGCTCGAGGACGCTCGACGCCTCCTTCTCGGACAGCGGCACGACCGAGGTCACGAAGTCCCCGCGGGGCATCTCTTCGGCCCGCAGGGCGACGAGCTGGTCGAGCAGAAGCACGACCAGGCGGCGCTGCTCCTTCTCGGACTCCGGTGAGGCCGTTGGCACGACGGCCGGAACGATCGGCGCCTGGCGCGTCCGCGCTCCCCCGCGCCCGCGGCCACCGCGCGGCCGCCGCTCGGGCGGCGCGATCGCCGGCCGCTCGGGCGCGATCGCGTTCCGCTCGGGAAGCTGGACCTTATCCGCCTGCGTGTCGTCAGTGCGCAGCATGCCGGTCCGCGTCCAGCGCGCCTGCGGGATCAGATCCTCCAGCAGGAACACGTCGTCGCGAAGGTACGGGGAATCTCGCAGTTCGTTCGCGAGCGACTTGTCTCCCGCGACCAGGTACACGTGTTTGTCTTCGTCCTTCAGCGCCTTGCACAGCGCGTTGAGGTCGCGGTCGCCCGAGACGATGAACCACGTCTCGAGGTCGGGGCGCTCCTTGTAGAGGAGCTTGAGCGCGCGCGTGATGAGCACCGCGTCGGAGCGGCCCTTGAGAATGCGACCGCTCATCCTTTGAGCGACGGCGATCGGCTCGATCCCGGTGAATTCGAGCGCCATGAGCAGGGTTTCGTCCTGGGATGCGACCTCCTGACCGAAGATCGCGAGCTTCACCCGGACTGGACCGAATTCGGCCGACTTCTGAAGGATCGCCTGGAGTATCGCGAGCGATGAGGGAAGGGGACCCGTGGTGTGCTGACGCAGCGTGTAATAGACGTTCTCCCAGTCGATGAGGAGGGCGACGTCGGACAAGTGTTTCTCCGATCACTATGGAGCGCGAGTGCCCACCGACTCGTTCGAGGACCCCGTCATCCGGGGTCTCGCGCTACAGCTCTCCTCGCCCGTGCCGTCGTACGACGGTCAGTACGTGAGCGCGTCGTCGCGAACGCTTCGGCCGTCACACGCGCTATTTGCCGCCAGCATACCCTGTCGCGATGCGCGATCTGGCCGATATCCCCGCGTCCGCACGGGGCCGCGGCGCGACTTACGCCGACGCGCGCCGCGTCGAGCGGGAGCAGGAATCGGTCGGTCTTCGCGATGGGGAAGTGGAGTCAGTGCAGCGCTCGGCGGACCGGGGCGTCGGCGTCCGCGTCCTGTATCGCGGGTCGTGGGGCTTCGCCGCTTCGGATCGCGAGGACGAGGACGTGCTGGCAGGCCTGGTGGACGAGGCGCTCGCCAGAGCCGAGGCCGCGGCGAGCGTGCAGCGGCGGAGCGTGACGCTCGCGCCGGCGGCCCCGCAGCGCGGCGAATACCGGACGCATCTACGGAGCGACCCATTCAGCGTTCCAGTGCGCGAGCGCGTCGACCTGCTGCGCGCGACGGACGATCAGCTTCGGGGACCGCGCAGCCGTTCACGATACGCGTCCGTCGCGGCATACCGGACCCGCAAGCGCCTCGTGACCAGCGAAGGCACGGACGTGAGCCAGGAGATCGTCGAATGCGGCCTGTCGCTCGGGGTCACCGCGGTGAAGGCAGGTGCCAAACCCGCGACGCGCCAGGACATGCGCGTCGCTAACCAGGCGGGATGGGAATTCATCGAGGGCCTCGACCCGATCGCACGCGCACGCCGCTATCGCGACGACGCGGAGGCGACGCTCGACGCGCCGATCGCCGCGCAGACTCCGACCACGCTGGTGTTCGACCAGTCATTCCTCGCGCTGCTCGTGCATGAGTCCTGCGGACACCCGACCGAGTCGGACCGCGTCCTCGAGCACGAGGTCGCCTTCGCGGGAACGACGTTCCTCTGGCCCGACGGGCGAGGAACGACCCAGTATGGCTCCGAGCATGTATCGATGACGGCCGACGCGACGTTGCCGGGTGGCATGGGGACCTTCGGCTGGGACGACGACGGCGTGCCCGCGGGCCGCACAGCGCTGGTCGAGCGCGGGATCTTCACCGGCTACCTCACCTCGCGCGAGACCGCCGGCGCGCTCGGCCTGCCGGCCAGCGGAGGCTCGGCACGCGCCGAGGGCTGGCAGCACTTCCCGATCGTGCGCATGGTCAACGTCAGTCTCGAACCGGGGAAGGCGAGCTACGGCGAGCTGCTTTCCGGCGTCGACGACGGATTGCTGCTCGAGGCGCCTGCGTCGTACTCGCTCGACGACAAGCGGCAGAACTTCCACTTCACGGCACAGATCGCGCGCGTCATCAGGAACGGTGAGGTCGGCCCGTACGTGCGTGGCGTCGGCTTCCAGTCGCTCACGCCCGACTTCTGGGGGCGGTGCGACCTCGTCGCCGACGACTGGCAGCTGCAGGGTTTCCTTTCGTGCGCCAAGGGCGAGCCGTTGCAACTCATGCGCGTGGGACACGGCGCCGCGCACGCGCGCTTTCGCGATGTGCCGATCGAGGTGCGCGAGTGAGCTCCGATCGCACCGCGTCACCCCTCGTCGGCCCCGAGGGAATGCTCGAGCCTCTCACGCGCGCGGTCCGGGACGCTCCCGCCGACGAGTCCGAGCTCTGGGTACACCGCAGGCGCGCCGCGATCACGCGCTATTCCCATTCCTCGATCCACCAGAACGCCGTGTCCGACGAGCTCCACGTGCAGGCGCGTGTCGTGGTCGGCCGCGCCGTCGGGATCGCGAGCGGCAACAGCGTCGAGCCGGCCGCGCTCGGCCGCCTCCTTGGCGACGCCGCGGCCCTGACGCGGGAGCAGGCGCCGAACGAGCGCTGGCCGGGGTTGCCCGGACCCGGGCCGTGCCCGCCCGCCCACGCTTACGACGCGGCGACCGCCGCGGCCGGTCCGATGGAACAGGCGGCGCTCGTGCGCGCGATCTGCGATGCCGCGGAGCGGCGTGGCTTCCGCGCCGCGGGGACGTGCGCGATCGACCTCACCGAGGACGCTGTGGCGAACAGCAACGGCGTCGCACTGCACGCGCCGTCGACCGTCGCGTACCTGCGCGCGCTGATGCAGAGCGACGTCGGGTCTGGGTACGCGGAAGATCTCGGATGGGGGCTCGACGGGCTCGACGCGGAAGGCGTGGCGGCGCGCGCGAGCGACAAGTGCGCCCTCGACCGCGACCGCCGTTCGCTCCCGCCCGGGAACTACGAGGCGGTCTTCGACGAGCTGGCAGTAGCCGAGATCCTGCGGATCGTGTCGATCACGGGGCTCTCCGGGGAGCTCGTACTCGAGGACCGCTCGTTTCTCTCGGGGCGAACGGGTGAGGCCGTCACGGGCGAGCGCTTCACTCTGCGCGACGACGCGCTCGATCCGCGCATGCCCGCGATCCCCTTCGACGTCGAAGGCACGCCGAAGAGGCGCGTGGCTGCGGTCGAAGAGGGGCGCGCGATGGGTCCCGTCTACGACAGATACTCGGCTGCGCGCGCCGGCACGTCCTCGACCGGCCACGCCGCGGACCCGCGCCGCTACGCGCCCGGCGGCCACGCCGGGAACCTGGTGATGGAAGGTGGGAGAACGACGCGCGACGAGCTGATCGCGTCCGTCTCGCGGGGCATCCTCATCACGCGCTTCCACTACACGAACACGCCGGATCCCAAGCGCGCGACGATGACGGGCACGACGCGCGACGGGACGTTCCTCATCGAGGACGGTCGCATCGTGGGCGCGCTGCCTAACCTGCGCTACACGATGAGCGCGCTCGACCTCTTCGCGGGGATCGAATTGCTCGGGCGGCAGCGTCTCGCGCGCGACTGGTGGAGCTCGAACGGCATGGGCTCGATCACGTGCCTCGTCCCCCCGATGAAGGTCTCTCGCGCGACGATCACGGGGGCCTCGCCGTTGTGAACGATCGTGGACACTCTTCGCGGCCGGGACACAGTCATAGTCCCATCGGATCCGCTGGTCGACGCCCACGTACGCGTCTCCGCTCGGACATGCCGTCGTCGGGCGTGCACGCGCAGTAGGACCGGCGTGTTCCATCGTCGCTGGACCGCGTGCTACCTCGCGTCGAGTTCGCTCCCACGGTGCGTAGTGGCGTGGGTTCGCGTACCGTGTTGCGCGCATACTCCAGCCTCCGCGCGATCCCTCGCAGCGCTCGGCCAGCTGGCCCGGCTCGCTAGTGCACCAAGGATCTCGGCGTTCTTGTCGCGGTGATCCTCCTGCGTCGCATGCCCACCTCCGCTTCACGAGGCTGGAGGGTCGGATTCAGGATCGCGCCCGGTGGGTCAATTCGTGGCGCGTGACAGCTGTCGCCAACCCTGTGCCAGAGCCTGTTCACGCTTTGACCGGCAAGCCCGAGGACAACCTCGATCGCATCAATATCCCTAATGCGACGCTCGGAACGACCAGGACGAGCACTGTTGCCCATGCCGTTCCAATGACGGCCGCGGGGAATGGCCACAGGAAGCTCGCGGCCGAGAGCCAGCGCACCCGCGAGTCATGCAGTAGGGAAAGCGACAGCGAGCTCGCGGCGTAGATCCCCGGGAAAGGAAGAATGAGGAACTGGAGGACGACCGCCGCTCCGACCAGGTCTCGCACGTATAGCAGAGGCACCGCGAGCAGGGCGACCGGCCACAGGAACGGCTGATGCAGCAGAGCCTCGTGGCGGGCGAGGGCAGCAAGCCATTCACCCGGCCAAGCTGGATCCAACACAATGGAACCGACCCAAAAGACGCCTGTGACGGCGGCGATCGACCGCCATTTGCCACTCAGGAACGCGACAGCCAGAACGAACATCAGGCCGTGATTGGGCTTCGTAAGGATCAGCGCACAGCACAATGCGAGGATCCACCAGCGGTGTTGCCGAAGGGCCCATAGGGCGACGATCTGCAGTATCACGACGAAAGCGGTGTACTGCTCGATGCGCACGGCCTCCAGGATCGGCAGGTACAGAAGGAACCAGAACGATCCGCCCAGCAGACGCAGCGCCGCGATGAGGCCGCCAACGAGAAGTACCACCCAGATCGTGCCCGCTGCCTGCGGCGGGAGCAGCGTCAACGGCAGCGTGACGAGCACGGTCGGCAGCGGGTAGATGTTCCCGACGCGGAGGATCTGATAACCCTGATCGGTCGCCGGAACCACCGCATCCAACGCATACGCGCTGCCCGCATGAAGCCACGCGAGGCCGCCGTAATACAGCGGATACAGGTCAAAGAGGCGGGTCGGATAGTCCTGCAGCGCTCGCCAGATGGCGGCAGCCAGCATCGTGGCGACCAGAAAGGTGATGAAACCAGCCCGCCGCATCGACCGCGGGAGACTGGCGAATGGCCAAACGGGCGGTCGCGGTTTACCCGGGACCCGGCGGGTTCCGTTCAGGAACGACACGCGGACCGGCTCGCCGACGCCGAGCGGGGACTTACTCCACCGCTCACGCGGACGCCGCGGAATGGAGCGCGGTCCGTTCCACGAAGGCACGGAGGAGGGCGACCAGGCCGATATGTCGGAGCGCCACGGCAGCGGCGAGCAGGGCGACGCTCACGATCCCGGGTTCCGCCGGACCGCTCCGGACCGTCAGAGGAAAGATCGTGAAGAAGATCAATACGTCAGCGAGCGTAAGCAGCGGGAATAGCCCGACCGGAAGGGGGATGAGAGCAAAGATGTCGGACGTCACGCTTTTGACCCGGCCCCGCGACAGCTAATTGACCCAGCCGCGGCGCCGTCGGGTCGCGTCAGTTCGTCTTCGTTCTCGCCTCCCTCTTCGCGGGTGTCGTGACATTCGACCGCTCCGTCGCGCGCGTC
>JBBPYG010000127.1:0-19168 GCA_038200085.1 Candidatus Limnocylindria bacterium
CCGGCCTGAAGCGTGAGCGGCTCGTCCTGGCCCCGCTTGCGGAACACCGGCAGGCGCAGGCCGTGGAGGCGCTCCGTGCTGCGCTCCCAATGCGTCGAGCACACGGGGCAGTCGAAGTCACCGTCCGCCATCCGCTCGCCGTGCCGCAGCAGGATCTTCGCGCAGCAGCGATCGACGTTCGGCTGCCGACCGTCGACCGCCGCGAGATACGGGAACTCGGCCTGCGGACCGGACCTGGTCCGGCGCGCGAACACCGAGCCGTCGCCGCGGCTGTACGTATCCGCTTCTGCCTTCTCCCACGTGGTGCCGCACTCGGGGCACGCGAACCGGCGGCCGGGCTCGTAATAGCCGCCCCACTCCACGATCCAGTCCTCGCAGCAATCGGCCAGGATGACGCGCTCGCCGCTCACGATCCCCCGTCCCCGTTCACCGCGCAGAGCCAGCGGAGCAGCGCCTTTTGCGCGTGCAGACGATTCTCGGCCTGGTCGAAGACCGCGCTCTGAGGACCGTCGATGACGTCGTCAGTGATCTCCTCGCCGCGATGGGCCGGGAGGTCGTGGAGCACGATCGCGTCGGGCTTCGCGTGCGCGAGCAGTTGGGCATTCAGCTGGTAACCCTGGAAGGCGCGGCGGCGCCGCTCGTACTCCTGCTCCTGGCCCATGCTCGTCCACACGTCCGTGTAGACGACGTCGGCGCCGCGAACGGCCGCGACCGGATCCGTGCCGAGCTCGATCCGCGCGCCCGTCTCGCGGGCGGCCGTGGCCGCGAGCTCGCGGTATCGCGGTGAGGGCGCGTAGCCGTCCGGATTCGCGACCCGCAGCGTCATGCCCGTCTTGGCGGCGCACAGCATCAGCGAATGCGCGACGTTGTTGCCGTCGCCGATATACGCGGCGACGACAGCGCGTGGATCCCCTTTGCGCTCGCAGATCGTCAGCGTGTCGGCGAGTCCCTGGCAGGGGTGCGAGAGGTCCGAAAGCCCGTTGATCACCGGGGCGCTCGAGTGGCGCGCGAATTCCTCGGTCGTCTCGTGGGCGAAGGTACGCAGCACGACGAAGTCGACGTAGCGGCTGACGACGCGCGCGACGTCGGCGACGCTCTCGCGCCGGCCGAGCCCGACCTCGGCGGGGGAGACGTACGCCGCGTGGCCGCCGAGCTGCACCATCGCCATCTCGAACGAGAGGCGCGTCCGCAGGCTTGGCTTCTCGAAAATCATGGCGAGCGAACGGCCGTGGAGCGCATCGGCATGCGACGATCCACGCTTCAGCGCCAGCGCGTCGTCGAGGAGGGCCCGGAGCTCGGGCACCTCGAGATCGTCGATCGACAGGAAATGCCGCTTCAGGGAAGGGCCCTGAGCGCCGGCCGCGAGCGATCGTCAACGAGCCTCAGCAGCGCGTCGGCGACGCGCGCCGGGTCGTGCCGGATGCAGTCCTGTTTGTTCCATAGGTCGCGCGGCCAGCTCCACTTGTCGACGATCGGCGCGAGGACCGGCGTGACCCCGAGCGCGCGGATCGCCCCGATCTCCTGGACCGTGGGTTCGAGGTACGGCAGGCCCATATCGGCGTAGTGGTCCCGGAGACGTGCCGGGAGCGGGTCGTCGTTCAGCAGCACCGCGTCGAGCCCCGAGCCACCGAGGTACTCCAGGACCGCGCCCACGTGGTCCGCCAGCCCGAGGGTGTCGGTCTGTCCCGGCTGCCGCGTCGTGTTGGCCACATACACGACCTGGGCGTCGGTGGTCGCGATCGCCCTCGCTATTTCCGGGACCAGAAGGCACGCGCAGACCGTCGTGAAGAGGCTGCCGGGCCCGAGGGTGACGAGGTCCGCTTCCGCGATCGCCTCCACCGAGCCCGCGGTGGCCTCGACGTCGCCATCCTGCAGGTAGATGCGCTCGATGGGCGCCTTTCCCAGCGCGCGGACGTTCACTTCCTCCTCGACGTATCTGCCATCGGTGAGCTTCGCGCACAGGTGGGTGTTGTAGAGGGTGACCGGAAGGACGCGGCCGCGCAGCCCGAGCAGGCGGGACGCCTCCTCGACCGCGCGCAGGAACGAACCCTCCTCCTGCGTCAGGGCGGCAAGGAACAGATTGCCGAACGCCATCCCGTTGAGCTCCTCGCTCTTGTCGGTCTCGAACCGATGCGCGAACAGGCGGCGCAGCACCGGGTCTCCCTCCGCGAGGACGGCCAGGGCGTTGCGGATGTCGCCCGGTGCGGGCACATCGAGCGCGATGCGGACCTTGCCGGTAGAGCGCCCCGAGTCCGTGACGGCGATGAGCCCCGTGATGTCCTCGGTGTATCGGCGCAGCCCCGCCATGACGGCCGGAGCGCCCAGACCACCTCCGACGCAGACGGCTTTCAGTTGTTGCATCCCGTGCATGTTGTCAGACCTCGCGCCATGTGCCAGGAAGCGGGAACGAAAGACCCCCGCCGGAGCGGGGGTCACGGCGCCGGCCCGCGGTGGGGCTCAGCTGGCTCTCCGCCGGGCGGATCCGAGCGCCGCGCTGACCGCGTCCTGGCGCGCGACGAGCTCGGCGCGCCATGCCTTGCGGCGATCCATCGCGTCCTTGTACCCGTGGTCATAAGCCGCGATCGCGAGGAAGCCGATGATGACCAGTCCGAGAGCGACGCCGGCGATCAGCCCGAACGCGAAGAGCATCATGTCCGCTGTTCCTCCTGCTCCGACCCGGAGCGATATCGGACCCGAGTCAAAAGCAACCGGCGTGCCAGCGGCCCCGCCGGCGATCCGAGCCCCGGCCACCGCCGTCGGCGCGCACGCCGGCACGACTGCACCGTGCCGGCGTCCTTCCGACTTCCCGAGTGCGCAACGTCTCGGGGCGGACTCAGCACGTTCTCGGCCCGCGTCGGGTCCTTCGTGACGCCGATCTCGCGAAGGTGCACAGGCGCAGGGTGAGGTCCGCGGCACCGGCGAGCCCTGCCGCCCGTAGACTCGCCTCTGTGCGCCTGTCGCTGATGCCTCGAAAGAGCATCTTCTTCGAGCTCTTCACGCAGCACGCTGAGAACGCGCTCGAGGCCGCTCGAGCGCTGGAGGCCCTACTGACCGATTACACGGAGGTCGAGCGTAAGGTCCGCGACATTCACGCCATCGAGCATCACGGCGACAAGCTGACTCACGAGATCATCCGCAGCCTCAACGAGACGTTCGTCACGCCGCTGGACCGCGAGGACATCGTCGACCTGGCCTCCAGCCTCGACGACATCACCGACCTCTCTTACGACGTCGCCGAGCTCGTTTCGCTGTACCGCGTGCGCGAGATCCGTCCGCTTGCGATCCGCTTGGCGGCGATACTTTCTGCGGCGGCGTCGGACCTGTGCGAGGCGATCCGGTTGCTCGACAAGCTCGAGGGGCTCGAGCCGTACTGGATCAAGATCCACACCTTCGAGAACCAGGGCGACGACATCTTCCGCCAAGCGCTTGGAGAGCTCTTCGACAACTCGCACGACCCCGTCGAGATCATCAAATGGAAGGACCTCTACGAGAAGCTCGAGGTGGCGATCGACCGATGCGAGGACGTCGCCAACATCGTCGAGAGGCTCGTCGTGAAATCCAAGTGAGCGGGAGCACCGCGGCTGGATAGCGCGCACGCGCTGGTCATCGCGGTCGTCATCCTTGGCCTCTTCTTCGAATTCGTGAACGGCTTTCACGACGCCGCGAACGCGATCGCGACGGTCGTCGCCACGAGGGTGCTGACCCCGCTCCAGGCGACGGCCATGGCCGGTGTCCTCAACCTCGCTGGCGCGCTCTCGGGGGTCGCGGTCGCGACGACGGTCGGCAAGGGGATCGTCGACTCCACGAAGGTCACGCAGGACCTCGTCGTGGCCGCGCTGATCGCGGCGATCGCGTGGGATCTCATCACGTTCTACGCCGCGCTTCCCACGTCCTCGAGCCATGCGCTCATCTTTGGCGTCATCGGCGCGGCGGTGTCCGCCCACGGCTGGGGCGTGGTCATCGCCCCCGGGGTGGAGCGGACCTCGCTCGGCATCGTGCTGTCGCCGACGATCGCGCTGGTGGTCGGCTACCTCGTGATGCTGGGCCTTTACTGGCTGCTGAAGGACCTCTCGTGGTCGATCGTCAACCGCTTTTTTGGCAGGGCGCAGATCGCCTCGAGCGCGTACATGGCGTTCACGCACGGGGGCAACGACGGGCAGAAGACCATGGGCATCATCGCGCTCGCGCTGTTCAGCGGTGGATTCCTAGGACCCGAGTTCTACGTACCGGACTGGGTGAAGGTCCTCTGCGCGCTCGCGATCGGCGTCGGCACCGCGACCGGTGGCTACCGGATCATCAAGACGATGGGCACGCGCATCACGATGCTGAAGGCTATCAACGGCTTCGCGGCGGAGACGACCGCCGGCACGGTGATCGAGGTCGCGACTCGCCTGGGGATCCCGATCTCGACGACGCACGCCATCTCGGGCTCGATCCTCGGTGTCGGCGCCACCCGCCGCCTGTCGGCAGTGCGCTGGGGCATCGCGCGGCGCATCGTGACCGCCTGGGTCCTCACTATCCCGGGCTGTTTCGTACTCGGCTACGCCATCGCGCTGCTGCTGCACGCGCTCGGAGTGCATCCCTAGCGGCCGATCGCGCTCGTCGCCGTCGCGCCGAGACGGCCCTGACGGGGACCGTCGCGCGCGCAACAACACGGCGGGCCCGTCGGCCTGACGCCATGGCTCGAGCAGGCATCCGTCAGGATGGCGCGATCAAGGTCGGTGGGTCCGGTGCGGTCCGTCGGAGGAGAACTGGCGATCGCCATCCGCACCGATCCGCAAGCGTCCCGAGCCGATCGCATCCGCGTCGGAGGCGCCGCTACGCCTTCGCCACCTCGGGGATCCCGAGCAGCTCGTCGAGCGACTGGATCACTCGATCCGGTGCGGCCTCGCCCGTCGCCCCGCGTCCCGCCTCCTCGTCCGTGAGCCCGGTGAGGATCAGGACGCCCGTGGCGCCGACGCGGTGAGCGGCGACGATGTCGTATTCGGGCGCGTCGCCCACGACGACGACTGGCCCGTGATCGGCCCCGGCGCGACGCAGGATCTCCTCGAACATGAATGGCTCCGGCTTGCCGACGCAGACCGCGGTCGAACTCGCAGCCACCTCGAGCGCGGCGACGATCGTCCCGGCCCCGGGGAGGAGCCGGCCGTGGACCGGGTACGCGCGGTCCTTGTTCGAGGCGATGAATCGCGCGCCGGCCAGGACGGCGCGCTGCGCCTCGGCGAGCTTCGCGTAGGTGAAATTGAGGTCGAGCCCCACGACGACCGTGTCGGCGGGCGCCGGCAGGTCGAGCGTCGACAGATACTCGCGCATCGCTCCGGGATTCTCGCCGTCGGACGAGGCGTCTTCTGGGGGATCCTGGCCCGGAAGGCTCTCTGCGTCGCGGACCGCGATGCCGGTGGCGCGGATCTCCTCACGCAGCCCGTTCGCGCCGATGACCAGCACGTCGCGCGGCGGGACGTTCAGGCGTTCGAGGTAGTGCGCGGTGGCGAACGCGCTCGTCATGACGTGGTCGAGGTCGCCGCCGAGCCGGAGCGTCGCCAAGCGATCCACGTACTCCCGTCGCGTCGCGCTCGAGTTGTTCGTCGCGAAGAACACCTGCCAGCCTCTGGCGCGCAGACCATCGAGCGTCTCTCGCGCGTGCGGTAGCACCGTCGATCCGCGGTACAGCACCCCATCCATGTCGAAGATCGCGACGGGCATGGCGGACCTATATCGCGGCGCGGTAGAGGGCTTCGATGTCTTCCTGCGCCGAGGGCCGGGGGTTCGCGAGGATGTTCCCTGACAGCATCGCGTCAGCCGCCATGAGCGGGACGGCTTCATCCGCTACTCCGAGCGGCCCCAGGCCGGCCGGGATGCCGATCTCCTCGTTCATCCGCCGCACGTGCGCGACGGCCCGCCTCGCGTCTCTTCCGGCGCCGAGCGCCTCGCCTACCGCGGCGATCCGGTCCTCGGCCTCCGCGAGGTTGTACTCCATGACGTGCGGGAGCAGCACGGCGACGGCCGTGCCGTGCGCGACGTGGCACCACCCGCCGAGCGGAAGCGCCATGGCATGCACATTCCCCAGCCGCGTGTTGCTGAACGCCAGGCTCGCGTTGACGACCGCGCGCAGCATGGCCTCGCGCGCGTCGATGTCGGCGCCGTCCTTCACTGCGGCTGGCAGCGCGCGGCCGGCGTCGCGGATGGCCTCGAGCGCGAGGAGCTCCGTCGTGCGGTACGCGTTGCGCGAGCAGAACGACTCGATCGCGTGAACCAGCGTGTCCATCCCCGTGATGGCGGTGAGGAACGCGGGAAGGGATCGCGTCATTTCGGGATCTTCGAGGGCGAACATGACCGTCGCGTTGGGGCTGATGATGACGAGCTTCTTGTGCTGCTCCGGATCCGCGATGACGCTGTTGATGGTTATCTCCGCGCCGGTCCCCGCGGTGGTCGGGATGGCCACCACCGGGGCGGCCGGCCTCGGCACCTTGTCCGCGCCGATGTAGTCGAGCACGGTACCGCCGTTCGTCAGGAGCACCGCGGCCATCTTTGCCGTGTCGATCGCCGATCCTCCGCCGACTGCGACGAACGCATCGGCGCCCTCTTCGCGTGCCCGCTCGAAGCAGCGCTGGACCTCGGCGACGCCCGGGTCGGGGACGACCTCGTCGTAGATCGCGTAGGGCAGCCCCGCGTCGCGCACGCGCTCCTCGATGGGCGCTACGAGTCCCGCCTTGATGACCCCGGGGTCGCTGACGAACAGCACCTTGCGCGCTCCGACCTGCCGAAGCGGCTCGGCGACCGTCAGCGCCACGCCGCGCCCGAACGCGATGCGCGTCGGGATGCGGAAGACGTCGACGCGGGTCACCGCCGAACTGTACTGATCCCGCGCTTCGCCGGAGGGTCCGCTTACCGGGTCGGCCCGCCCTGCGTGTCCACGACGCGCGGCTTCTTGCGGGTGCGGTCGCGGTACATGCGCCACGCCTTACCGCCGGGGGTCGTGCCGAACGGGGAGCCCTCGATGTACGAGTCGATGCGGGACAGCAGGACCGCCAGCAGCGCGGCGGCGAGCGCCCGCCAGACGGTCATGAAGAGGAGACGGAAGCATCCGCCGACGCAGCACCCCATATGAGATCAGACCGTAGCGAGTTCCGTGCCCGCGTGCTGTCGGCGGCTCAGACCGCGACCTGCACGACCGGCAGCGTGTGCAGCGCCCGGGGTACGAGGAGCACGCTCGCCCGCGGCGGCCGGCCGATGTGTTCGTAGGCGATGTCGAGGCCTTCCTCGACATCCACCGCGGCACGGAGCTTGGCCAGGCGGACGACTTCCGGTGCCTCCGACGCGGCCACGATGACCAGGCAGTGCTGAAGCGTGAGCGCGACCATCACGGCCCGCTGCTCGCCGCCGGCGAAGTGGCGCCTGGCACCCTCGACCACCGCGGCTGGCGACTCCGCGGACTCCAGCGCCGCGAGGAACCGCTTTTCGCCCGCGCCTTCCCCTGCGCCCTCGTCGAGCCGCGCCGGCACGATGATGGCTCCACCTTCGCGGACTACCGGCGTGGGAGCGAAGCGCAAGTACGTCGCTGCGCGCGAGGCCTGGTACAGGTTCACGTCCTTCGGCGCGCCGACCCCGGCGATGACGATGTCGTACTGCTTGCTGATGGGCCGCGTGTAGATGGCCGCGGCGCGCTCCACCAGGTGTGCGAACACCGCCGCGGGATCCCCCGCGGCGACGGCGACGACCCGCTCGCGGTCGTCCGTCACGACGTTGAGGCAGAAGCGGAGCCCGGCGCGCCGCCCGATCTCCTCGACCGTCGCCCGGAACGGATTGCCCTCGACCTTCGCGAGCCGGACGCCGGGGTCCTCGAGGAAGCGCATACCGTGCGTCGCGGTGATGACCGGCTCACCCGCGCAACCGATCGCGACGGTCTTCGCGCCGCCGGAGTAACCCGCGTACTGGTGCGGCTCGACGATGCCCGTCGCGACGACGAGATCGGCCTCCGCGATCGCGCGCTGCGTGAGCCCCGGCACCCCGTACGGCGGGATCGCTCCGAGATCGGACCACTTCGCTGGATCGCCCCCGTCCGAGTCGAAGACGCGCACGCGCTCGACGACGGGGCCCAGCTTGTCGCGCTTCTCTTCGTCCGTCGTCGCGCGGTGCAGACCCACCGCGACGCACACCTGGATCCGCTCGTCGCCGATGCCTCCCGCGTTCAGCTCGTCGAGGAGCGGTGGCACGAGCGCATCGTCGGGACAGGCCCGGGTCAGGTCCGTGACGGCGATGACGACGCTCACGGGGCGCTGGCCGGCGCTCCGGACCGCGTGGCGCGCGAGATCGCGCAGCAGCGGGCCGTTCACGGGCGCCGCGACCGCCTGCCGCGCGGCCTGCGCCACGTCGCCGACCGGGACCGCGTCCGCGGAAGCGACCACGTCGACGTCGAACCACGGTTGCACCATGAAGGCGATCTGCTCGTGGCCGTAGGGGACGTGCTGGAACGGGGCGCCTCCGGGCGGTGCGTTGCGCATGCCGGCACGGTAACGCGGCGGCGGCGCCGACGCCTGCCGTACCCCCGGCACCCACGAGACCTGCTGCTCGCCGGCATCCCGCCGACCGTCGGCGTTCCCGCCGTCGGCACGGTCTCCCCCGCCGCCTCACGCCGGCAGGTGCGCGGAGGCGATGATGGTGGGCATGGACCGCAACGGGAGAGGCCTGCCATGAGCGCCTCTTTCACCGACTGGGTGGCGGCGGCCGACGCCGTGCGGGCGACGACGAAGAAGCTCGTGAAGATGGACGTGCTCGCCACCTACCTCGCCGGCCTCGGCGAAGGTGACCTCGCCGTGGCCGCCCGCCTCTTCGCCGGCCGGCCGTTCGCCCGCGCTGACGAGCGCGTGCTTTCGCTCGGCTGGAGCGCCCTCGTCGAGGCGGTGCTCGACCGCGCGCGCCGCTCGAGCGACGACCTTCGCGCTTCCTACCAGCGCCACGCGGACCTCGGGGACGTCGCCGCCGAGTTGCTGGCCGGCACGGCGCGCGACGACGAGCCGCTCGCGCTGAAGGACATCGCGGCGGCGTTCGCCAGCATCGCGTCCGCGAAGGGCAGCGCGGCGAAGCGTTCGCTGCTGCGGCAGATCCTCGGGCGCACCGACGCGGCGGAGGCGCGCTACGTCGTGAAGCTCATGACCGGCGAGCCCCGCATCGGGCTGCGCGAAGGCCTGCTCGAGGACGCGGTGGCGCGCGCGTTCGGCGCGAAGCGCGAGGCCGTCGCGCGGGCGCACATGCTGAGCGGCGACATCGGCGAGGTCGCGCAGCGCGCGCGTTCCGGGACGCTGGCCGATGCGGTGCTGGTGCCGTTCACCCCCGTCGGGATGATGCTCGCGACGCCCGTTCTCCAGCTCGAGGAGGTGGCGAAGCGGTTCTCGCCCCCGTACGTGATCGAGGACAAGTACGACGGCGTGCGCGCGCAGGTGCACAAGTCCGGCGATCGCGTCGAGTTGTATTCGCGGACCTTCGACCGCGTGACGGATCGTTTCCCGGAGCTGCTGGAAGGACTCCGCTCGATCCCCGGCGCGTTCATCCTCGACGCCGAGGTGCTCTCGTTCGCCAACGGGCGCGCGATCCCGTTCGTGCGGTTCCAGCGGCGCCTCGGCCGCAAGGAGGTCGCGGCCGCCCTGCGGGCCGAGCTCCCGGCCACGCTCGTCGCCTTCGACATCCTCGAGCGCGACGGCCGCGCGCTGCTCGACGCGCCCCTTTCCGAACGGCACGACATCCTGAGGTCGCTACCGCTCCGCGAGCCGATCGTCTTCGCGAGACAGCGCCTGGTCGATCACTCTGGGGACGCCCTAACCGCAGCGCTCGACGCCGAGTTCACGGCGGCCCGGGAGCGGGGCAACGAGGGCCTGATGGTCAAGGATCCCCGCTCCCCCTACCGGCCGGGGCGCCGCGGCATGGAGTGGCTCAAGGTCAAGCGCGCATTGCGGACGCTCGACGTGGTCGTCACCGCGGTGGAATGGGGTCACGGAAAGCGGCACGGCGTGCTCTCGGACTACACCTTCGCGGTCCGCGACGGCGATCGGCTCCTCGAGGTGGGCAAGGCGTACTCGGGGCTCACGGATGCGGAGATCGCAGAACGCACCGAGCACTTTCTCGCCAACACCGTCACCGACCACGGCCGGCTGCGTATGGTCGAGCCGGACACGGTCATCGAGGTCGCGTTCGACTCGGTCCAGCGCAGCACTCGTCACCCCTCGGGCTACGCGCTGCGTTTTCCGCGCATCGTGCGGCTGCGACACGATAAGCCCGTGGCCGACATCGACACGCTGCGGACGGTCCGCGAGATCGCCGACTCGATCGTGTAGCCGCGCACCGGAGCGCCTGGCGTTATCTGCCGTGAGGGAATAACGGCGAGAAGGTCACCCCGACGGTATGGTCGCCGACCGCCGTCGCTCAGCCGCCGCGCCCCACGAGAACGAGTTTCGAGGTGGGCTGCTGAGCCCCCGCCGCGTCCTCCTGCGTCACCCCGACGCTGTCCCCGGCAGCCAGCGGCGTCGTCAGCCGGATGACGTCGACGTCGCCCCGCGACTGCGCGAGACCGGCCGGCAGCACGACGTCCCCGCGGAGGACCCACGCCTGCCAAGTGCGGCCGGCGGACGGTGCGGGCAGCCGTAGCAGCAGGTACGGATCGCCGCTGCTCGGGACGATGAGCGAGCCGCGACCCTGGGCCTCTCCGGTCTCGGCGAGAGAGACGACGCGCGCCCCCACCACCCCATCGAGGGCGCGCGCGTAGGCCTCGGAGCGCGCGCGCAGGTCGAGGACCTGCACCGCGGAGAAGACGAGGAACGCGGCCAGCGCGAGCGGGATCGCCAGTGGCAGCGGGCGCCGCAGGAAGTCGAGGACGGTCGCGCCGAGCGACCGCCTGACGGCTGGCGGCACCGCTGCGCGGCGACGTTCCCGCGTCACGATGCGCTCGCGGATGTACGCGGGTGGTCGCGCGAGCGACGACGCCTCCGCGATGTCCCACATCGTTTCTTCGTACGCGCGCGTCTCAGCGCGACAGCTGGTGCACCGGTCAAGGTGGGCGTCCACGCGCGCGCGCTCCCCAGGCTCAAGGATCCCAAGGGCGAACGCCGCGAGCTCGTCGCGCGGGTGCCCGCCATTCCGGATCGTCATCGCTGGCCCGGGCTCTCATCGGTGAGGCGGTCGCGAAGCTTCGTCATGCCCAGGCGGACGCGGCTCTTCACCGTGCCGAGCGGCGTGCCTGTCCTCGCGGCGATCTCCGTCTGCGAGAGCCCAGACCAGAACGAGAGGTCGAGGACCTCCCGCTGCTCGGCTGGAAGGCCGTTCACCGCGACGCGGACGCGCTCCGCGCGCAGGGTCGTGATGACCTGGTCCTCGACCCGCGACTCGTCGGTGAGGCTCGCGGCGTCGTCGATGGCGGTCTCGCGTTCGACCCGCCGGCCCTTGGTCCTGCGCCAGTCGATGGCCGCGTTCCTGGAGATCGCGAGCAGCCACGTCCTTACGGAACCTCGCTCGGTGCGATAGCTCCCGGCCTGCCGCCACACGGAGTGGAAGGCGTCCTGGACGACCTCCTCGGCCGCCTCGGGGCTTGCCAGCATCCTGTACAACACGCCGAACACCACCCGGCCGTAGCGGTCGTACAGCTCACCCAGGGCGTCGGGATCGCCTTTGGCGATCCTGGCGATGAGCCTGCCGTCGTCCGCGGGCCTGTCGCTCCCTACGAGATCGGGCGCGGACGGGATCACCGGCATGGGCCGCCCACTCTACCCCGCCGTAATCGTCCAGCGGGCGCAGCGGCCGGCGTCGGGGGCTCCGCGTTCTGCGTCACGAGCGGACCCGGCTCATCCGCCACTGGACCCGCTTTCGTGCACTGCGCGCGGGCGGCCATGTCCATTTGACTGCCGCTGACATTTTCAGGGAAGGATCATCACATGCCAAAGACCTCTGCGCTCGTCTTCGACGATCGAAGTGAAGGGCTTCGCGTTCTCGCCGCCGCGACTCGAGATCCCCAAGGGCACGACCGTCACGTGGACCGACGGAGACACCATCCTGCACACCGCGACGTCCGGAACATCGGTCAAGGCCGATGACCTCGGGCATTACACCATCACCGCCGATGGGAAGTCCAACGGCACATTGGAAGATTTGGGCCGTTCGTTCAGCTTCACCTTCGACACGGCGGGCGAATTCGCGTACTTCTGCGCGCGGCACAACAACATGATGGGCATCGTCGTCGTCAAGTAGCGCGCGCTGATCCAGCAGCGCTCCCGATCACGTAGCCCCCTCGCGACACCACAAAGGAGAATCCCAACCACCCCATCCTCCTGTTGGCGAGAGCGCCCTGAGAAGGGGGCGCTCTCGCTTATGCCTTCGAACAGTGGTCCGGCGGTCAGCCATGTACGTACACTGCGCCGGTCCCGCATCTCATCTGAGCAACGAACAAGAAATAGAGGAGAAAGAAACGTGGTCAGGCAATACGCGCAGGTCATCGGTATAGTCCTGCTACTTCTCGGCGTCGTTGGCATCCTGCTCGTCACCCAGTCACCGCTGCTTGGGCTTCTCAACATCGACGCGGTCGAGAACATCGTTCACCTTGGAACGGGCGCTGTCATGGCATACGTGGGCTTCGCGATGCGCAACAACGGCCCCGCACGAGCCGTGGTGGGTGCGATCGGAGCGGTCTACTTGCTCGTTGGCATCGTCGGCTTCGTGGACCCAAAGCTCTTTGGGCTGCTGCAGCACCCGTACACCATCGTCGACAACCTCATCCACCTCGCGCTCGGCGCGCTCGGCATCTACATCGGCTTCATGTCGCCGCGGGGCGCGATGATGACGACCGACGCCCGGTAACGCAGGCGAAACGGGACCCCGGCAGGGCCGGGGTCCCCTGCATCCGGGTCGCTGCATTTGAGGGACGTCCCGGGTGCGAAGCAAAGACGTCCTGCCACTAAACATGATGCGGTGACGCGCGACTCTGCTTCTCGGGCCGCTCTGGCCATCGCCCTGGGCTGCTCGGGGCCTGGCGACTTCTGCGGCGAGCGCCTCGCCCGCCGGGACGGCGCCGGCCAGCGGTAAGGCGACCGAGGTGGCGGCCGAGGCTTCGCCTGCAAGCCTGCGCTTAGGCTGGCAGTCGGCACGAAGGAGGCCTGGACCAACAGGACGCCGCCTATGCACGGTCACCGCGGGCAAGCCC
This sequence comes from Candidatus Limnocylindria bacterium, assembly GCA_038200085.1. Lineage (GTDB taxonomy): Bacteria > Chloroflexota > Limnocylindria > P2-11E > P2-11E > JALYKU01. The sequence goes on from JBBPYG010000127.1 coordinate 13,181, forward strand.
GACGTGAAGGCGACAGGATCCCAGTCTCTTTGCAGCTGGGAGGCGATGGACGGTCAGTTGGCGCTGGTCAAGTTCCCGGGGAGCTCAGCGGCCCTCTTTGCCGTAGGTGATCCGCCGGGCGGCGGGCATCGTACGCATGAGAAGACCGATTGCTTAGCGTCGGTGCGGCGCCGGATACCTCCCCCAAGCCCGTCCCGCAGGAGACGCAGGCCCTGAATGCCCATCCAACCCTCCTTTTTTGCCGAGAGCGCCCCTCCAAGGGGCGCTCTTCGCTTTGGTGATCCCGCGGCGGCCGCGCCCCGTACACATCTCAAATGACGGCACCGGAGGTCCACATGCGCGTCGCGGCGCGCCTCAGCCTTCTCGCGACCGCGGTGATTGTGACCGTGAAGTAGCCGCCGTGGTCAGTGCCACGACCGCGTGACGATCCGGACGAAGACGTCGAGCCCCTCGATCCGGCGCGCCAGCACCGAGATGACGCCGTCGACCGTCTGCAGGGCACCGGAGATCACGACCGCCGAATGAGCGTCGAGCACACGCTTGCACCGCTGGTATGTCGCGGGCCGGATGATGATGTTCACCAGACCCGTCTCGTCCTCGAGCAACAGGAACACGTGGCCCTTCGCGGTACCGGGATGCTGCTTCACGACAACGACGCCCGCGACGGTCGCCATCGAGCCGTGGGCACGGTCGGCGAGGTCGACGGCTCGCAGCACGCCGCGGCGGTGCAGCTCCTCGCGGTAGTACCCCATGACCTGCGGGCCGGTCGGGATCCCGGTGAGCCGGTAATCGAGCGCCGTCCGCTCGCGTTCCGACAGCACCGGTAGCGCGGGCGGTGCGGCCCCCCCGAGCGGAAGCTCGCGTCGCGTGAACGCCGGAGACGCGCGGTGCGCGTCCCGCGCGCGCCACAGCAGCGCCCGCCGGGGCTCGCCGAAGCGATCGAATCCACCGACCAGCGCGAGGTTGCGCAGCGCCTCTTCCTTCAGCCCGACGCGGTGCGCGAGGTCGTCGAACGAGACGAACGGGCCCCCGGCGGCGCGCTCCGCGACGATCGCCTCGGCCTCCGCCGTGCCAAGGCCGCGCACCGCCTCGAGACCGAGCCGCACATGCTCGCGGCAGATGCGGTGCCGCGAGATCGTCTTCGAGTGGTCCTCGAGCCCGGCCCGATCCGCCAGCGCGTCAGGCGAGTCCTCCGCTTCGACGGCCGCCTTCGCCGCTGACACGTTGACGTCGACCGGGAGGACGCGGATGCCGTGCCGCTTCGCGTCGCCAGCGATGACCGCGGGGCTGTAGAAGCCCATGGGCTGGTTGTTCAGCAGCGCCACCGTGAACTCGGCGGGGTAGTAGAGCTTGAGGTGTGCGGTGTGGTACGCGGTCAGCGCGAACGCCGCCGCGTGGCTCTTGCAGAACCCGAACTCGGCGAAGGCGGCGATCTGGCGGAAGATCTCGTTGGCCGTTGGCGCGTCGACGCCGCCCGCGAGCGCCCCCTGGACGAACGGCTCGCGCAATCGCTCCATGTCCTCGGCCGAACGCGCGCGGCTCATCGCGCGGCGCAGCCGGTCGGCGGCCGACGGACTGAAGCCGGCGACGGCCATCGCGACACGCAGGATCTGCTCCTGGAAGAGGATGACGCCGAGGGTCTCCTTCAGGACCGGCTCGAGCGAGGGATGCGCGTAGGTGACGGGCTCGCGCCCCTGCCGGCGGTGGATGTAGGGGTTGACCATGTTCCCCTGCAGCGGCCCCGGGCGGATGATCGCGACCTCGACGACCACGTCGGCGAAGCAGCGCGGCCGCACGCGGGGCAGGGCCTGCGCCTGCGCGCGGCTTTCGACCTGGAACAAGCCGATGGTGTCGACCTCGCATAGCAGGTCGTACACGGCTGGATCGTCGAGCGGCAGCGTGCCGAGGTCGAGCCGCGCGCCGTGCCGCGCCTCGATCATCGCGACCGCGTCCTTGATCAGCGAGAGCGTGCGCAGGCCGAGGAGGTCCATCTTGATGAGGCCGAGGTCTTCGACGTCGCGCTTGTCGAACTGCACGACGTTGCGCCCGGGCATCGTCGCACGCTCGATCGGCACCGTGTCGACCAGCGGCAGCGCGGTGATGAGCATCCCGCCGTTGTGGATCGAGAGATGGCGCGGGAAGTCGGCGATCGCGGTGACGATCTCGCGGAACACCGGCAGCCGCTCGCGCTCGCGCTCGTCGAGCTGATCAAGGACGTCGGCCGCGTCCGTGCGCGCGACCTCCCGGCTCTCGAACGTGGCGGCGAGCTCGGCCACGCGGTACACGTCGATGCCCTTGGCCATCCGGTCGATCGTCTCGTCGCGGAACCCGAGCGCCTTCGCGACCTCCCGCGACGCCGATCGTGCGCGGTACGTCACGACGTTGCACACCATCGCCGCGTAGCGCTCGCCGTACTTGCCGTACACGAACTGGATGACGTCCTCGCGGTCGTTCGTCGCGATGTCGAGATCGATGTCGGGCATCGTCCGCGAGTCCTCGGTGAGGAAGCGCTCGAAGAGCAGGTCGTGCGCGATCGGATCGACTTTCGTGATGTCGAGCACGTACGCGACGATCGAGTCGGCCGCCGAGCCGCGGCCCTGCGCCGGGATCCGCTTCTCGCGGCAGAACCTGACGATGTCCCAGTTGATGAGGAAGAACTCCGACAGTCCGGCGCGGTTTATCACGTCGAGCTCGTGCGCGAGCTGCTTGGAGACCGCCGGCGTGATGCGGCCGTACTTCGCGCGCGCGCCCTCCTGGCAGAGCGCGTACAGGTACGAGAAGGCGGTGTGCTCTGCCGGCACGGCGAAGCCGGGGAGGCGCTGGGAGGCGAAACCCAGGTCGAGGTCGCACCCGTCGGCGATCCGGCGCGCGTTGGCGAACGCCTCGGGGTGATGGCCAAGGCGCTCGCGCAGCAGCGTCTCGGGCTTCAGCCAGCGCTCGCCGTTCGGCGGCAGGAGGTCGCCGGCCTCGTCCAGCGTGACGCCGGCGTCGATGCAGCGCAGGACGTCGTGCAGGCGGCGGCCCTCTGGCCGCGCGTAGCGCACGTCGTTCGTGACGACCGTCCCGACACCCTGCTCCGCGGCGAGCGCCGCCAGCGCGTCGCACGCCGCGAGCGCGCTCGGCGTCCAGTCGTCGACGAGCTCGACGTACAGCCGCTCGCCGAAGATCGCGGCGAGCCGGGCGATGGCCTCGCGCGCCCCGTCCTCGTCCCCCGCCCCGACCGAGCGGCGCGCCGCGCCGCCGCAGAGCGCGACGAGCCCCTCGGAGTTGTCGGCGATGAGCCCGAGCGTCGCGCGGGGCCTGCTCTTCTCGCCGGCCAGCTGCGCGGCGCTCACGATGCGGCAGAGGCTTGTCCATCCAGCGCGATCCTGCGCGAGGAGCACCAGGCTCTCGCCGTCGGGGTCGACCAGGCGCATCTCGCAGCCGAAGATCGGGCGGAGCCCGCGCTCGCGCGCCGCGTTCCAGAAACGGACGGCACCGTAGAGGCCATTGGTGTCGGTGAGCGCGAGCGCGTCCATCCCGGCGCCGATCGCCGCATCGGCGAGGTCCTCGACGCCCGATGCGCCGTCGAGGAACGAGTAGTGCGAGTGGCAGTGCAGCTCGACGTACACGGCCGCTCGAGGCGCCCTCACGCAACGAATGGGGTCGCGCCTGGCTTCTGTCCGGCTTCTGGTCTCAATCCATGATCCGCTGGAGCCACCAGGCGCCGCTGCGGCGATCTCCGTAGATGTCGCAGAGCGTGCCGTCGGCCGTGCGCACCGTCATGTAGTCGCGCGCGACGTGGTCGGCCCACCACTCGGCCTCGACGCGCCAGCGGCGCACGACCTCGACGACGACCAGGCGCGCGGTCCCGATGCGCAGCGAGTGCAGCTCGCCCTCGTGGTACTCGAGCCGCGCGGGTAGAGGCTCGGCGAACAGGCGCGTCACGACGTCACCTCTGTCAGCAGGGCGGCGCGCTCGGGCAGACGCGCGTCGACATCGACGACCTCGGCGCGCAGCACGCGGCCCGGGCCGAGCCGCGAGCGCAGGTGGCGCGCGACCGCGAGCGCCTCCTCGAGCCGCGCCCCGTCCGGAGCGAAGAGCCCGATCTGCCTCCCCCGCGCCGGCTCGACCTCGGTCGCCTCGAGCGCGCAGCCGGTGAATTCGCCTTCGGGCTGCCACTCCTCGAGCGCCCAGCGAAGCGAGCGCAGCAGCGCGGCCGCGTTCGCGGAGGGCGGGAGGATCAGGCGCTCGAAGCGCAGCGGGCCGCGCTCGGCGCGGTCGAGGCGCAACCCGAGGCGCAGCGCCGCGAGGCCGTCCCGCACGAGCGCGGCGGCGATCTCGTCGACCGCCGCGCGCAGCGCGAATACGAGCTGTTCGCGCAGGCGCACGGGGTCGTCCCACGCGCGCCGGGCGCGGATGCGGCGGCGTGGCGGAGAGGCGTGGACGAGCGGCGCTTCGTCGCCGTGGGCGAGCCCGTGCGCGACCGCGGCCGCGCGGCCGAAGCGATCGAGCACCGCGCCCGCCGGAAGATCCGCGAATTCGCCGACGTGCCGGATACCGAGCAGCGCGAGCTCTTCGACCACCGTGCCCTCGAGCGGCAGCACGGTCACCCGAAGCGGCGCGAGGAACGCGCGCTCCGCGTCGGCCGCGAGCTCGGAGACGGCGCCCGGCGACGCGCGCTCGGCGAGCACGCGCGCCACGAACGGCGCGCTCGCCATGCCGATCGAGCACTCGACGCCCATGCGCCGCGCCGCAGAGACCGTCCGCTCGCCCCACGCCGCGGGCGCTCCGATGAGGCGTGCCGTTCCGCGCAGGTCGCAGGCGAACGTTCCCTGGTCGAGCACCCCGACGCGCGGCAGGCTCGCGTGCAGCAGCTCGAGGATCGCGGCGTGCGCGCGGATGCCGGCGTCGCGCACGTGCACGACGCCGATGCGCGGCGTCACCCCGCGGCCACCCGGAGCTGTTCGCGCGTGCCGAGGTCGGTGAGGCCGGGCGAGAACGCGGAGGTATGGAACAGCGCGTGCGCGCCACCTCGGCTCACCGAGAACGTCCAGCCGCTCGTGCGGCCGAAGCGCTCGTCCCAGGCCACGCGCTCGACGACGAGAGATGGCAGCGCGGTCCGCCGCCCCCGCGTCTCGGCGATGACGAGCAGCACCGCGATCGACCCGTGGACGATCGGCACGAGCGGCGCGACGTCGTCGACGTCGAGGCCTGTTGCGACGCGCGCCGCGCCCGCGATCGAGCGAGGCCCGGCGTCGAAGGCGACCAGGCGGAAGCCATCGCTGCGCAGCGCGGCCGCGCCCGCGAGCAGCGCGTCGTCGCGCGATGCGGGGCGGACGACGATGAACCGATCGAGATCGACGCCCGCGCGCAGCGCGGCCACGGCGTCGAGCGAGGCGGACGGATCGATCCACGCGACCATGCCGCCGTCCTGCTGCGACGCGGCGGCCAGGCGGAGCGCGACCGTGACCTTGCCACAGCTGCCGCGCCCGACCAGCGCGAGCGGCTCGCCCGGCGCGATGCCCCCGCCGAGCACCGCGTCGAGCGACGTACCAGTCGCGAAACGGCGCTCCGCGCGGCGGCGCTCGAGCACGCTCCCGGTGACGACCGCGGCGGTGCCGAACCGCGTCCGAGCATGCGAGATCGCCCTCGCCAGGCGCAGATCGACCGCCGAACCGCCCACGCTCACTCCCCTCGCGCGCCTGCCCTCCCAGCCCGGGGTCCCCACCTCCGGTCTAGAACGTATGTTCTATACCGTAAGAAGCTGCGGGGAAGTTGTCAAGCCTTTGGCGAGGATTCCAAGGGACAAAGGGGTAGCAGCGGCAGTCGATCCAAAGAGGCCGGTCAGCCTCGCGAATGCCCGGACGTCAGGTCGGGGATGACCGTCCGGCATGCGTGGCCGTGTTCATGCATGCCGCGCCCATTACACCAAGGGGGTCGCCGTGAGACGCGAACGACTACGGATCGCGCCAGGCCAGTGCGTCGACTGCGGGGACGATGCGTACA
>JBBPYG010000128.1:0-10986 GCA_038200085.1 Candidatus Limnocylindria bacterium
CTCTCCGCTCTTCGCCCCCCGTGTCGTGAGCAGGAGGAGCTTGTCACCGAAGGGGCCGACGCCCTTGGTGAAGCATCGAGAGGCGGAGATCGAGGTCGGGACCGACAAGGTGAAGGTGCGCGCGACGCCCATCGCAAGGGGACCCGAGCGCGATCGACTGTACGAGGCGCACGGTGATAATTTCGGGGCCTTCCGCGACTATACGAAGAAGACCACGCGGGTCATCCCGGTCGTCGTCCTCGAGCGCGTCCCCTAGGCGCGCCGCTCCCCGCATCGGTCCTTACCACGTCGCGCGCTGGCCCGGCGACCGACTTTGATCACGCCTGTCGTGTCAGATCTCCGCAAAGCTCGCGCCCAAGCAAGTACGAGCGGCGCGATGGGCTTCATCCGTACGCCGGACCACGTGAGCCCCTGATGGTCGGCATCAACGAGGGGCATCGGCTCCTGGTATCGCGCGGAACTGAAGTCCACGTCATCCGTCGGCCATCGGCATCGCCGACCTCGCGCGCCCGGACTTCGGCGACCGATGGAGCGGCGCGCGGACGAGGTCCCGGTCTTCTGGGGCTGCGGGTTGACGCCGCAGGTCGTCCTCCCCGAGAGCGGATGCGAGCGGGTCGGTCGTGCCGTGATCGCGGCCGCCGAGCGCGCCCCCGAGGGATTCTGGCCGGTGAACGCCGTCGATCCCTATGGCTGGACCTACGCGGCCTCGTCGGCGAGATCGGACGGCTGCTGCGCTGGGAGTGGGAGACGCTAACGAGCCCGCAATGAGGTGGTTGGCGCTGGTGGGCATGCCGAATGCCGAATGCACCCGCGTAGGAACCCATACGTCGTCCTGGGCGGCGAAAGTATTCCGCCCCAGCACACCGGTCCAGATCGCGCCATTCGTTCTGTGGAGATGGGGGAGGGTCGAACTCCCCGTCCAGAGCCCTTGATCGGATCGCTTCTACGAGCGTGTTCGGCGCTTCTTCATCTCGCGGACCCGGTCGCGCACCGACGCGCTGCCGGACCTCGCCAGGCCGTGGATCTTTGGCCCGCCTACCGGCCGATCGGCGGACCGCACCTCCGCTTTTGACGCCCTTCCCGGCCCGCGGAGGTGAGACCGGGAGGACGCTCACTGACTAGGCAGCGAGTGCGTAAGAGTTGTTGCCAGTTACTCTGGCTGCCGTTCGGATTTCCGAGGGGGAACGGCGTTCCTCGGCTCGCGACGATCCGTTCGCCTGCCCTGTCGAAACCACGCATCCCCGTGGCCCATTTCAGGCACCCGCATTGTACCTGCTCGGCAGAAGCCCAGGTGTCAGTCCTTGTCGGGCGGTCGCTGCCCGAAGCCCTGTGGCCGCGGCCGCACGCCGCCGGGTCGCGGGCGGAACGGACCACGGGGGCCATACCCGCCGGCCGGTCCGGGGGGCCGCGCGCCGAAGTCGCGGAAGCCGCCCGGAGGCTGCGGCCTGAAGCCGGGCGCCGGGCGGAAGGGCGCGGGACCCCGCGCACCCGGCGCGGTGGAGGTGATCACGACCCGGCGGTTCGGGTCGATCCCGACGGATTCCGTCCGGATCCCTGCCTGTCCCTGTACCGCGAGGTGCACGATGCGCCGCTCGTACGCGAGCATGGGCTCGAGCGTCACCGCCTGGCCGGTCGCGCGCACGCGGCCCGCCACACGCTGCGCGATCTCACGCAACTGGTCCTCCCGCCGGCGCCGGTAGCCTTCGATGTCGACCGGGATGTGGATCGTCCTGCCTACCTTGCGCGAGGTGATCGCCGACGTGATCTGCTGGAGCGCGATCAGGTTCTCACCGCCGCGCCCGATCAGAACGCCCAGGTCGTTCCCCGTGACCTCGATGCCGTCGCCACCAGCGCCGTCCTCGATGGCCACCTCGGCTTCGACGCCCATCTTTCCAAGAAGCTCCTCGAGAACGGTGACCGCCGCTGCAAGGTCTTCGGGAAGCGCGGGCGGCGAGGCCTCCGCCTCTTCGACGGGACGGCGCTCGGCGGCGGCAGGCGCGTCGGGCCGCCGTGGGACCACGGCCTCATCCTCGACCGGCTCAGGCTCCGCCTCCGCCTCATCCTCCTGGAACGAGAGCATCACCCGGGCGTCCTCGCCGCCGAGGCCGAGCATGTTCGAAGGCTTGCCGCGCTCGAGGACCTCGATGTCGACCTGGGAGCGCTTGCGACCCAGCTGGATCAGCCCGCGCTCGATCGCCTCTTCGACGGTCCGGCCGCTGAATTCTTCCCCACGTAGCGGACTCAACGTCTGCGCCCCTTTTCTTTCTTCGCCGCGCGCCGGCGCGATCGCGCACGCTGGGCACCCGGAGCATCGACCGGGGTCGCGACCTCCCCGCGTGGTGCATCGCCCATGTCGACGCGGGCTTCGACCAGCGCTGCTTGCTCGCGCGCGCGCATGCTGCGATCCGCCGGCGTCGGCACGTTGCGCAGGAACGGGGCGAACCGCACGAGCCGTCCCCACCCGGTGACGACGTACTGCTGCGCGATCTGGAAGATCGTGCCCGTCACCCAGTACAGCGCGAGTCCCGCCGGCAGACCGGATGCGATGACGACCGTGATCGCCGGGAAGTAGTACATCATCGACTGCATCATCCGCTGCTGCGGGTCGACGCTCTTCGGTTGTGCGGCGGGCTGCGCCATGATCGACGCGATCAGCTGCGTGGCGCCGGCGATGATCGGCAGGATGTACAGCGGATCCTTGTGCTGCAATCCTTCCGTCAGCCAGGGCAGCCAGTGCGCCGAGGTGTCGACGCTCCCCGGATTCGGTATGAAGGGCAGCAGGATCTGGCTCAGCTGATCGCTGGTGATGCTCTGGAACTGGAGCAGCGCCGCGTAGACAGCGAAGAGGAACGGCAGCTGGACCAAGAGGGGGAAGCACCCCATCGCGGGGTTGTACCCGCGCTCCTTGTACAGCTTCATCTGCTCTTCGCTCAGCTTCTGCCGGTCCTTCCCGTGCTTCGCCTTGAGCTCGTTCATCGCCGGGGCGAGCTCCTGCATGACCCGCTGCGATCTGATCTGCGAGACGTACAGCGGATACAGCAGGAGCCGGATCGCCACCGTCACGAGGACGATCGCGAGACCGAAGTCGTTGAGCAGGTCGTACGCGCCGACGAACAGCGAGAGCATCGGATGCACAAGGAAGAGGTTCCAGATCTCGGTGATGTTCATCCCGCCCGCCTCGCGGGCACGGGGTCGTAGCCGCCCTGGCTCAGCGGGTTACACGAGGCCAGACGGCGCGCGGCCAGGCCGACGCCACGGATGGCCCCGTGACGCTCGATCGCCTCTAGCGCGTACTCCGAGCACGTCGGTGTGTAACGGCAGGTCGGCGGCAGCAGCGGACTGACAGCACGCTTGTAGAAGACCAGTGCCCGCAGGAGGAACGCATTCACCCGAGCACCGCTTGCAACTCGCGAACCACGGCCGCCCGCAGCGCGGGCGCTGAGGCCTCGCGCACCGCTGGCCGGGCCACGATCAGGATGTCGGCGGGAGCGGTGGCCGGCCACTCCTTGAGCGCGACCCGGATCGCCTCTCTGATCCGGCGTCGCGCACGATTACGAGCGACCGCGGTGCCGAGCGCGCGCGAGGCCGACACGGCCAAACGCAGGTCGCCGCTCGGAGAGGGAACGACGTGGATCACGAACAGCCGATCGTTGCGCGAGGTGCCCTGGCGGCGGACGCGCGCGATGTCGACGGTTCGCCGCAATCGCGCGGCGCGCATCCCGCTCCCGCCGCTATCGGCCGCAGGGCGAAAGGGCCGAAGATCCCCTCATCAGACGACGGTGAGGCGCTTGCGACCTCGCGCGCGGCGCGCGGCCAGCACTCTTCTTCCCGCGGTCGTCTTCATGCGCGCACGAAAACCGTGCACGCGCGCACGGCGACGGGTCTTCGGCTGGTAAGTGCGCTTCACGATCGAGCCCCTTCTCCGACCTCGAGGACATCTCGCGCTGACGACGACTCCGATGAGGATGCCGCCGCTTGCGGGAAAGTCTAGCAGCCTCCTATAGTTCGCGGGCTTCCACGTTTCGTACTTTCCGCGGACTACTTTGGACGACGTGCCGGTGCGGCGGACGAACGGCATCGATGTGAGCGAGCTTGGCGTTGGGGAGCGTGTGGTGCGAACGGGGAGCGGGGAAATTCCGACGTTGCGACAGCTCTGGCAGGCCGCCCTCGGCGAATTGCAGCTGGGCCTGTCGCGCGGCAACTACGACACGTGGCTGAAGGACACGCACATCGTCTCTGAAGAGGACGACATCTACTGTGTGGGCGCGCCGAATGCGTTCGCCCGGGAATGGCTCGAGAAGAAGTACCGCGGTCAGATCCGCGACGCTTTGCAGCACATCGTCGGGCGCACAGTGGACGTGCGCTTCATCACGGCTCCCGGAGGATCGGTCGTCGACCGGCCGGGCATCCGTCCGCCGACGCCCGCTGAGGCGCCACCCGTGCCTGCGCCGACCGCGGACCGCCGCGACAGCGCTGGCGCCATCCTCAATCCGAAGTACACCTTCTCGACCTTCGTCGTCGGATCCAACAACAGGCTCGCCCACGCCGCGGCGCTGTCGGTGGCCGAACGCCCCGGGCATTCATACAACCCGCTCTTCGTTTATGGAGGGAGTGGTCTCGGAAAGACGCACCTCATGCACGCCATCGGGCACGCCGTGCTGACGCGCCACCCTAAAAAGCGCGTGGCCTACGCCACGAGTGAGAAATTCACCAACGAGTTCATCAACTCGATCCGCAGCCAGAAGAGCGACGAGTTCCGCGAGCGCTACCGGCGGATCGACGTCCTCCTCATCGATGACATCCAGTTCATCGCCGGCAAAGAAGGCACGCAGGAGGAGTTCTTCCACACCTTCAACGCGATCCACGAAGAGGGAAAGCAGATCGTCCTCTCGAGCGACCGGCCACCGAAGGCGATCCCGCAACTCGAGGATCGGCTTCGCTCGCGGTTCGAGTGGGGGCTCATCGCGGACATCTCAACTCCGGACCTCGAGACGCGCACCGCCATCCTCCGCGCCAAGGCAGAGGCCCAGAGCGTTCCGGTGCCGCCGCCCGTCGTCGACTTCCTCGCTCAGCGGATCGTGTCGAACATCCGCGAGCTCGAAGGCGCGCTCACACGCATCGTGGCGTACGCGACGCTCAACGCCGTGCCGGTCACGAGCGAGCTAGCGCAAACGATCCTGCAGAACATCCTCTACAACCCCAGGCGCCAGTCACTGTCACCCGAGCGCATCGTCGAGACCGTGGCGCGCTACTACGGCGTGCCGGTCGAGCAGCTCCGCGGAAAGGCCAGGGACCGCCAGATCGTGCTTCCCCGCCAGGTCGCCATGTACCTGATGCGCGAGGAGACCGAGGCGCCGCTGCTGCGCATAGGCGAGGCGCTGGGGGGCAGGGACCATTCGACCGTGCTGCACGGCTGCGAGAAGATCGAGCGAGAGATGGCAGAGAGCGACGACTTCCGGCGGGACGTCAGCTCGGTGCGGGAGCAGCTCTACGCCGACTGACCCCGATCAGCGGTCCGCGTGGATAAAGCCCGCGTATGTGTGGATAAGCGGTCACCGCTGTGGACTGAGGGCCCAAATCGCATGTCGCGGAGTGCATCATGTGTCTGGAGCAGCGACAGCCCGACCGCGTCTGTCCCGCGCCGTCCCCCTAACGCGCACACGCTTTCAGCGCCTCGCACATGGCGCAGGGCCTTGTCGATATGCGCGATGGCAGGTCACGCCGCATAGTCCACAGCACTACTGCTGCTGGCGGCGTCCTGATAAGGATCTCTTCGCGGAGCGTGGGAGGAACGGGTGAGGGTCAGTTGTCTACAGGAGAACCTGTCCCGGGGTCTCCAGACCGTCGGACGCGGGGTCAGCACGCGGGGGACCTTGCCCATCCTCGGCAACATCCTCCTCCGCACGGATGCCGGCCGCCTCAAGCTGACGGCCACCAACCTCGAGATCGGCATCAATTGCTGGGTCGTCGGCAAGGTCGAGGACGACGGCGCGATCACGGTACCCGCGAAGCTGTTCAGCGACTTCGTGAACAACCTCGACCCGGGCCCGATCGACCTTTCGCTGAACGTCAGGACGAAGACCGTCCACCTGAAGAGTGGCCCGTACGAGGCGAACATCAAGGGCCAGGACGCGGAGGAGTTTCCGATCATCCCCGCGATCCCGGATCGCCCGACCACCTCGATGGAGCAGCGGACGCTGAAGCAGATGATCGGCGAGGTCGCATTCGTCGCGGCGACCGACGACAGCCGGCCGATCCTCACCGGATGTCTGACCACCATCTCCGGAAACGAGATGACGCTCGCGGCCGCCGACCCGTACCGGCTCTCGGTGCGCACCGGCCAACTGCTCACCCCGGTCGAGCAGAAGACCGAGGTGATCATCCCGGCGAAGAGCCTGTTCGAGGTCGCGCGCGTCCTCCTGGACAGCGATTCGCCGGTCGACATCTTCGTGACGCCGAACGGGAGCCAAGTCATCTTCCACACCGACGAAGCGGACCTCATGTCACGGATCATCGAAGGGAACTACGTCAACTACCGGCAGGTAATCCCGACGAGTTACACCACGAAGGTCACCGTCGGCCGGGAGGCGCTGCTGCGCGCCACGCGCCTCGCGTCGTACTTCGCCCGCGATGCCGCGAACATCGTGCGCTTCCAGGTGGACCCGGGGAACGAGACGCCGCTGGTCATCAGCGCCACGGCGGCCGAGGTCGGCGACAACACCGGCCGGGTCGACGCGTCCGTGGAGGGACAGCCGATGACCGTCGCGTTCAACTCTCGCTTCGTCGCGGACGTCCTCGGAAGCCTGACGGCCGCGGAGATCGCCCTCGAGCTCGGCGGCCCACTGGCCCCAGGCGTCGTCAAGCTCGTCGGCGACGACACGTATCTCCACGTCGTGATGCCACTGCGGATCCCGGGGTAGCGCCGCCGAACGAACCCGGCACTGATCGGGGACGGCCTCGACGACCCGTTCTCTATCGCCACCCGTGGGACCGCCGCGTCGTGGAGCTCGGTCCGCGGGACTCTACGCTGCGCTCGTGCGCGCGCTGCATCTCACGCTCGAGGATTTCCGCAACTACGACGCCGCCGAGGTCGACCTCGTTCCCGGCGTGACCGTGTTCGTTGGCGCCAACGGCGCTGGAAAGACCAACCTCCTCGAGGCCCTCTACCTGTGCGCGCGCGGCGAGTCGCCGCGTGCACGGGAGGATCCCGAGCTCGTGCGATGGGGCCGCTCCCTGGCCCGCATCCGCACGCACATCGCGCGCAGCGATGGCGAGCGGCGCGTCGAACTCCTGCTCTTCGCGTCCATGGAGGGAGAGCGCAGGCGCCAGCGACGCTATCTGCTCGACGGCGCACCGAAGCGCGGCGAGGACACGCTAGGGGAGCTCACGGTGGTCGCGTTCTTCCCGGAGGACGTGCAGCTCCTTGGTGAGGCGCCAAGCGTCCGCCGGCGCTACCTGGACGCGATGGTCGGCCAGAACGACCGGATACACCGTCGCCAGACGCGCGAATACCAGCGCATCCTCGAACAGCGCAACGCGCTGCTTCGGGCGATGCGGGACGAGGGCCGCAGCGACGACGAGCTCCAGTTCTGGGACGCCGAGCTGTGCCGTGTCGGTGGCGCGATCTCCGCTCGCCGCCGGGACGCGGTGGAGCAGTTGCGCGAGCCGTTCCTCGAGGCCCTCGACCGCTTCGGCGGCGACCCCGAGGCGCGCCTGGCGTACTCGCCGGAGTCTGCCGGGAGCACGGCGGAGGAGCGCGCCGCCGAATACCACGCGATGCTCGCGGAGAAGCGCGAGAAGGAGCTGTGGCAGGGCAGCTCGCTCGTCGGGCCGCACCGTGAGGATCTTGCGCTCACCGTGCAGGGCCGCGACCTCCCCAGCTTCGCGTCCCGCGGCGAGCAGCGAAGCGCCGTGCTCGCGCTGAAGCTAGCCGAGGCCGCGTGGCTCCTCGCGCGGACTGGCGAGGCGCCGGTGTTCCTGCTGGACGACGTGCTGTCCGAGCTTGATCCCGTACGCCGGGACTCGCTCGTGCGCGCGTTGCCAGCCGGCGCGCAGACCGTGATCACGGCAGCGCTCCCTGTTGGGCTCCCCGCAGCCCTCCTGGGATCTGCGTGTGTCGTCCAGGTCCCATTGCTCCGACGAGACGACTCGTGAGGCCACTGGCGCAGACCGTCCGGCGGGCCCTGCGCGAGCTCGGGATCGAACGCGACGTCGATGTGACCGAGGCGCTGCGCGCGTGGCCATCCGTCGCTGCGCGGCAGCTCGGCGCGGACGCGTCGTCCACGTACGCCGTCCGCGTCGAAGAGCGCACCCTCGTCGTCGCGGTCCCGACCGCCGAGTGGGGAGCGGAGATCCGCCTGCGGCAACGCGAGCTCGTCGCGGCGCTCGGCCGTGCTGCGCCCCGGAGCGGGGTGACGCACATCCGCTCGGTGCCCCACGATCGTCCGAGCGTCCCCGGTCCAGGCCAGCCTGATCCTTCCACCGACCACTGCATCGCGCCGCACCGGCGCGGGATGGGCACGTCGAACCCCGGCTCGATCGCGAACTCATCGCTCCCCTGTGGCGGCGGACGACTCAGCGCTATTCGCGCATGCGGTCGATGCCCGGTCCCGTGGCCTCGAGGTCCAGCCATCGCGCGAGGTCTTCGATCTGACGCGCCTGCGTGCGATCAAGCCTGTGCACGCGCACGCCGCCGACACTATGCGATGAGCCGGCCACGCTTCCCACACAATGGAACGCAGGTGGCACGGGCGGCGCTCCTCACGTTCCTCGTCGTCCTCGTCTGGGCGAGTTTCGGCGCGCGCGCCGCCGAGGCCGAGAGCGCGCCTACCCCGAGCGCGGCCCCATCGGCCTCGCCTTCGCCTTCGCCTTCGCCTTCGGGTTCGCCTTCGGGTTCGGCCTCGCCTTCGCCGTCGCCCTCCGCATCACCATCAGTCGCCGCACCGACACCGTCGCCCGCGGCGAGCTCGACCGCGTCGCGTCCGCCCACGCCCGCCGCGTTGCCGACCTCCGGTAAGGGGATCCCGTTTCCGTCGCCCTCGCGAGCGCCTGGCGCGAGCGATGCCCTCGGTCTGCCGACCGGGCCGAGCGATGCGGAGGTCGAGGCGGCGCGCGCGGTCATCGCCGCGACGAGCCTCGCCGATCGCCTTGACGCGCAGGGGCGCTTGGCCGCGGCCGAGCGCTCCTTCCTCCTCGAGCGTCAGGCGGCCGTCCGCGCCGAGCACGCGGCGGGCGTCGCCCGCATCGCAGAGCTCGAGGGGCGGCGCCTGGACCGCACGGCGCTGCTCGACCGCCTCCTGCAGGAGACTTATCGCGCCACGCGCACCAACGCGCTGGGCGTGTTCCTCTCGTCGGGATCCCTCGTGCAGACCCTCGTCTACCGGGACGCGCTCGCGGCGCTGGCGTCGCAGCAACTCGCCCTGACCGAGGAGCTCCGCCGCATTTCCGACGAGGTTCGACGGCAGGAGGAAGGTCTGGCGCGGCAGGAGGCGGAGCTCGCCATGCTCCTCGAGTCCGTCGGCGCGAAGGAGAAGCTCCTCGTCGTCCTTCAGGCCCGGGCGCAGGCCCTCGTCGCCGTCGCGTCCGGTGGGCGCGCCGCGGCCGAGATCGATGTGCTGACGCAGCTGGCGCAGGAAGTGGCGGAGGCGAGCACGGCGAGCGATGAACTGATCGCGCGCGCCGCAGCCGTGGCGAACGCCCCGCTCCCGCAGGCAGCGAGCTGGGTGTGGCCCGTTCGCGGCGTCATCTCCCAGCCCTTCGGCCCGACGCTGCTTCCGCTCGAACCGCCGCGGACCTACGGCGGGATCCCATACCCGCACTTTCATGACGCGATCGACGTCGCGGCGCCTCTCCGAACGCCGGTGACCGCGGCGGCGCCCGGTCTGGTGACCTTCGTCGGGCACCTTCCGGATGGCGCGATGATCGTCGTGATCGCGCATGCGGGCGGCATCGTGACGCTCTATGCCCACCTCGACGACACCGTGGCGCCTCCGACCGTCCACGCTGGGGACACCGTCGCCGCGGGCGATCGCATCGGTGCCGTGGGCATGACCGGCATCACGACGGGTCCGCATCTCCACTTCGTGGTCCGACGGGGAGACCTGCCGCTCGATCCGCGCTCGATGCTGCCCGACGGGCCGTAGGCGAAGGCATACTTCGGCACCGATGGTCCGGCGCGCGAGCTACGTCACGAAGATCGGATCGACGGTCGACGCATCCTCGTCCAGCACCGACGTCGTGCTCACCCGGGAACCGGAAGTTGGATCCACCCTGCGGACCAAGGGCCGTTTCTATTTCCTCTGCGAGGTCAGCCCGCCCGATCCCGCAGCCGGCCGCACGGCGCGCGAGGTCGCGGAGCTGGCGCGCGACGAGTTCTACTACGACCTTTCGGCCGGGGTGGAGATGTCGCTGCGGCGCGCGCTCCGCCACGCCAACCGCCGCGCGGCCCAGCGGCTCCGCGAGGCCCGAGGGCGCTCGCTCCTCCACTGCGCGTGCGCTGTCATCGTGGGCAACGAGCTGTATGGCGTGCGCGTCGGAGCGGCACAGCTCTTCGTCGTTCGACGCGCGCGCCTGTTCCTTCCTGGAGAGGAGCCGGGCGAGCTCGCCGACTTCGTGCATCGGACCACGACCCGGCAGGCCGAGTCCCTGGGCAGCGACGTCGATGTGCTGCCAGGCGTGTGGCGTCAGTACCTCGAACCCGGCGACACCTTGATCCTCGCCAGCGGCGCGCTGATCGAGGCACTCGGCGCCGAGACGCTCAAGAACGCCGCGGTCACGCTCCACCCACGCTCCGCCGCGCAGCACGTGCACGACCGCTTCACAACCGAAGGGCTCGAGAGCAGCGATGCGGCGCTCTTCGTCGAGATCGGGCTCGCGCCGGATGCGGCGGTCCCCTCCACCCGCGGCGCTGCTGCGGTCACCGAGCCGTCGCCCGAGTCGGCTGGCGCCGGTCTGCCGCCTCCCCTGACGGGCGACGCCCTGCCGCGC
>JBBPYG010000129.1:0-8183 GCA_038200085.1 Candidatus Limnocylindria bacterium
ATCCTGGCGGGTCGTCGGCGTGGCGAGCACGGTGATGAGGTGCGCCAGTCCCGACAGCTCCATCGCGGCGTCGGCACCTCGCCTCCCGAGCCGTTCGAGCTCCTCGTACTCCGCGACCGCCGCATCGAAGTCGCTCGCGAGCTCGTGGGCGCGGCCCCGGGCGACGTGCACCTGGGTCAGGAGGTCAGAGGACGGAGGGAACGTCTCGGACAACGCCAGCGCGCGCGAGTAGTACGAGATCGCGCCGTCCAGGGCGAACAGCGCCAGGGCACGATCCCCCGCCTGTTTCAGGTACGCGATCGCGCGGGCGTCCCCGGCCTCGGCGAAGTGGTGGCCGAGCTGCTCGGCGTATTCGTCTTTCCGATCCGCGTACAGCTCCTCCAACGACTCCGCGACCCTCAGATGAAGCTGGCGCCGGCGGCGCTGCAGGATCGATCCGTACGCGGCCTCCTGGGTGAGCGCGTGGCGGAAGCCGTAGAGCCGTTCCGGGTCCCGGCCGAGCTCACGCACCAGCTCGACGCGCTGCAGCGTCGCCAGGTGGCGATCGAGACGCTCGGTCTCGTCGATCTTGCGCAGCACGCGGTAGGCGAAGGAGGGTCCGATGACCGCGGCCGCTTGTAGGGTGCGGCGCACCTCTTCGTCCAGGCGGTCGATCCGCGCGGCGAGAAGGCCCTGCAGCGTCTCGGGCAGCCGGATCTCCGCCTCGTCGCGCGTGACGCGCCACACTTCGCCGGCCGAAGTGCGCTGGATCACGCCCTCGTGCACCAAAGAGCGGACGATCTCCTCGAGGAAAAGTGGGTTGCCTTCGGCCTTCGCCAGGACCCGCTCGCGCACGCGTGATGGAAGCTGCGCCTCGCCGAGCACTCCACGCAGCAGCGCCTCGGCCTCTGGCGCTTCGAGCGGGGCGAGCGCGAGCTCCGTATAGACATGCGGGAAATCGCTCTCAGCGGCCTGCTTCGCGCGCCACGCGGGTGACTGCCGGTCGGGACGGAAGGCGAGGAGGAACAGGACAGGGACCTCGTCGACGATCGCGAAGAGCCGCGTCAGCAGTTCGACCGATGCGGGGTCGCTCCATTGCAGGTCGTCGAACACCAGGACCGCGGGCGACTCCGCGGCGCGTCCGCGAGCGAGCGCTCCGATGAGATCGAAGAGCTCCCTGCGGACGGCGTCGGCGTCGCGCTCGCCCAAGGTCGCATCGCTTTCGGAGCGGAGGCCGAGCAGCAGCTCGAGCGCGGCCCCGCCTGGAGGCGTCCCGCCCGCCACGTGCGCAGCGATCAGCGCATCGAGCTTCGCGCGCACGGCCTCCGGCTCCTCCCCGTCGCTCGCGCCGGCCCACCGGAGGACGTGCTGCCTGAACTGAAGGTACGAGCGCGAGCCGCCATATGACTGGCCGCGCGCCTCGCTCCAGCCCGGCGACCCGTCCGGCCCCTCGGTGCGCCATTCCCGACGGAGCTCGTCGATGAGTCGGCTCTTACCTAGTCCCGCATCCCCGACGAGCGCGACGATCCGGCCGCGTCCGCTCCGCACGTCACGTGCGGCATCACGGAGTTCGGCGAGCTCGCGTACCCGATCCACCAGCGGTGTGCGCGGCGTCTCCGCTGCGACGGCTCGCCCGATGACCTCGAACGCCTCCACCGGCGCGCTGCGCCCCTTCACATCCAGGGCGCCCAGCGGTCGGAGCTCGAAGCGGTCAGCGACGCGCTTCTGGGTGGAGTCTCCGACGAGGATGCCGCCGGCGGGGGCGGCCGATTGCAGGCGTGCGGCCACGTTGACCGCGTCGCCCATCGCGCCGTATTCGATCCCCTGCCCGCCCGCGTCGCTCACCACCGCGAGACCGGTGTTGATGCCGAAGCGCGCGTCGAAGTCCGCGATCCCCCGTTCGGCGCGGAGCCGTTCGCGGTATTCGACCAACGCCGCCTTCATGTCGAGCGCCGCCAGGATCGCGCGCTCGGGATCGTCCTCGTGGGCGTGGGGGAAGCCGAAGTACGCGAGCACGGCATCGCCCATGAGGCGCGCGACCGTCCCCTCGTACCGGTCGATCGGGGCGGTGAGCACGTCGAAAGCGCCGTGCATGATCTCCGACCATTCCTCGGGATCGAGCGACTCGGCGAGCGTCGTCGAGCCCTTCACGTCGCAGAAGAGGACGGTCACGACCCTTCGCTCGCCCTCGGCGGCGCGCGCCGCCGCGACGGGGCTGCCACAGCTCGGGCAGAACCGCGCGCCGTCGGGGACCGGCGCGGCGCAACGCGCGCAGTTCACGGGCGCTCCCCGGTCAGGGCGAGCGCGAGGCCGCGGGGGCGTGGATCGGCCTGCCGGCCGCCACGAGCGAGGCTTCGCGGATCGTCTCGGCGAGCGTCGGATGGGCGTGCATGGTCGCGATGATGTCGTCGACCGTGGCGTCGAGCCTGATAGCGAGCGTCGCCTCCGCCACGAGCTCGCTGGCCTCGGGACCCACGATGTGAACGCCGACGACCCGCTGGTCGCTTCCGGTCGTGACCACCTTCACGAGGCCATCGGATTCGCCGAGCGCGAGCGCACGGCCCGACCCGCGGAAGAAGAACCGGCCCACGCGTGCGTCGCCGTGCTGCTCCTTCGCCTGCGCTTCGGTGAGGCCGACCTGCGCGAGCTCCGGGTGCGTGTACACGACGTTCGGCACGGCCGTGTAATCGATGCGCGCGTCCTCGCCGAGGATGCTCTCGACGGCGACCTCGCCCTGCGCGGAAGCGACGTGGGCGAGCTTGGGCGAGCGTTCGTCGCCGGTGCAGTCGCCGATGGCCCACACGCCCTGCAAGTTCGTCCGCATCCGGTCGTCGACCGTGATGCCGAGCCGGTTTGTGGCGAAGCCGGCGGCCTCGACGCCCGAGAGGTCCGCGACGCGACCCGCACCCAGGAGGATCTCGTCTCCCTCGAACGCCTGCTGCTTGCCCTCGATCTCGGCGACGGCCGTGACGACCTTCCCGGTGCGCCGCACCTCCGTCACCTTCGCGCTGCCGTGGATCCGGACACCCAGGCGGTCCAGCGACCGGATCAGCGCCCGCACGAGCTCCGGCTCCGCGTACGCGAGCGGCTGCGGGAGCATCTCGAGGATCGTCACCTCCGATCCGACCTCGGCGAAAAAGGTGCCGAGCTCCATCCCGATCGCGCCTCCGCCGATCACCAGCAGGCGGCGCGGCGCCTGCTTCAGCTGGAGCGCGCCGACGTTGTCGAGCGGCTTCGCCTCGGCGAGACCATTGATCGGGGGCATGCCGACCTTCGAGCCGGTCGCCACGATCACCGCGTTCGCGCGCACGGCCCGTTCGCCCTCGGCCGACACGATCTTCAGCTCGCCGGGAGCGGTGAGCGAGCCCGAGCCCTTGATGAGCTCGACCTTGCGGCCACGCAGCAGCGTCTCGATGCCGCCGACGAGCCGATCGACCACGGCCTCTTTGCGCGCGACGGCCTTCACCATGTCGAACGACGCGCCCTGGACCATGATCCCGTGATCCTCGCCGTGCGTCGCCGTGTGGTAGGCATGGCTCGAATCGAGCAGCGCCTTGGATGGTATGCAGCCGACGGTGATGCACGTGCCGCCCACGCGATCGCGCTCGATCAGCGCCACCCGCGCGCCTTTGTTGCCCGCGTGCAGCGCCGCCACGTACCCGCCGGGGCCGCCGCCGAGGATCGCGATGTCGAAAACGTCGGGCCGCGCGGTCACGCGAACAGCCTAGGGTCTTGCGCGGCGTCACGCTCCAACGGGTGCGCGGCGTAACCGCGCCGCAGATACCAGGCGACGTACAGAGGAAGGAACGCGCAGCCGATGCGCCGGTACTGCGCGACGTGGCGCCGCTCGTGCGCCATAAGGGCCACGCTCGGCGCCCCAGTAGCGACGATCACATGGCCGAAGGTGATCGCGGCGTATCCGCGGCGCGACAGTGCGAGTCGCGCGATCCCTCGGTCGGCGACGTACACGAAGCAGTCGCCTGCGATCCGCGGGAAGGCGAGCGAG
Source organism: Candidatus Limnocylindria bacterium (assembly GCA_038200085.1). Lineage (GTDB taxonomy): Bacteria > Chloroflexota > Limnocylindria > P2-11E > P2-11E > JALYKU01. The sequence goes on from JBBPYG010000129.1 coordinate 3,986, forward strand.
GCGAGGCCCAGCAGGTGACCGATGGGGTCGGCGTGATGGTCGCGGAGCCGTCGCGCGAGCTCAGCGACTGACGCGGTCGACGACCTCGCCGAGCGCCGTCGTCACGGCGCGCTCATCGGTGACCGCCGTGTCGTATCGCAGCGTCAGGAGCCAGTGCTGCGTGTCCGCGTGCACGGATGTCACCCCGCGAATGGCGCGCGCCCCCGCCACGACCTGTGGCGCGCAGGTGCCTCATATGAGCTCGGGGACCTCGAGCGAGACCTCGCCCTGGGCGGCCGCCACGAGCGCAGGGGCGGGTGCTTTCGCCTGGAGCGCGGGGAGGGGCGAGGCCGTCCCTGCCGAACAGCCCGCCAGCGCCAGACACAGAACGGCGGCGCAGACGGTCCTCACGGGGACCATTCTGCGCCGCCACATCGCTCTGGACCGCGGGTCGGTTAGCGCTCCATATCCTCTTTGGCTTCGCCGATGCCCTCTTTGAGCTTGCCCTTGCCCTGGTCCATCTTGCCGCCGATCTCGGTCGAGGTGTCTCCGGTCATCTTGCCGGCCTCTTCCTTCATCTTGCCCTTGGCCTCGTCCATTTTTCCTTCTGCTTTGTCCTGCACGTTCGTTCCTCCCTTGGGCGCCCTGTGAGCGCTCCATCCGAGTATGGGGGCAAGGGCCGTGCCGGACCGGCGGCGCCCCGTTCGCCGGCCGGAGCCCGGTGACAGATCGTCACCCGATCGATACGCACGGCTGGTGCCGCTTAGTCGTGCGTGTTCTCTTCGAATAGGCGAGCGAGCACCCGCTCCTGCCGCTCGAGCACGTGACCCTGGATCTCGCGCAGCCATCGGTCGAGGTCGGCGGTCAGCTCGACGACCTCTCGGACGACCGACATCTCCATGGGCTGTCCGGCGGCCCGGCCGGCGAGCAGGGCGTCGGTCTTCGCTTCGTAGTCGGTGACCTTGACCCCGAAGACCTTCAGCAGCTTGCGGGTCGGATCCATGGGCCGGCGCTCCTGGTCGGCGCCCACGTCGCCACGGGACCTCCGCCCTGGCGCAGCAGCGCCGTCCACGTCCGGCGTCCCCTCCTTTCCGTGGTCGCCGCCTGACTCGCGGCTTTGTTCGTCCACCACGCACCTCCCGCAGACGTCGCGCCGACGCGCGCCGGCACCGATCGTAGCGACGGCGCATTTGACAGGCACAGCGGTGGCGGCGATGGTCACCGGTGTGATCGCGGAGCCCATCGAGACCGCCAGAGCGCGACTGCCGGAGGGTTACTCCGCCCGCCGGTTCGAGGAGCGGGACCGTGAGCCGATCGTCGCCGCCAGGAACGCCGAGCTCGGTCCCATGGAGCAGGGATCGGCCGAGGAATGGCGTCAGTGGGAGGAGATCGCGCCTGACCCCGACCGGCTGCGCTTCGTGGTCGCGGATGCGCGCGACGCGCCGGTGGCGCTGGCGGACCTTAGCCGCGGCGGCGCGGTAAGGACACCCGACGGATCGCTGTACCTCGGCGTGGGCGTCATGCCAGCGGCGCGCGGGAAGGGCATCGGCTCCGCGCTCGTCGAGGTGCTCGAGGCCGAGTCTCGCCGGCGGGGCGCTCCACGCGCGCTGGCGCAGGTCCGTTCCGACCAGCAGTTCGCCGTCGATTGGGCGCTGCGCCGCGGCTATGCGGAGATCGGCAGGCGCATCGACGCGTATCGGGATCTCGCGTCGTTCGATCCCGCGCAGTGGTCGGACTCCGTCGAGGCGACGGCCGGCGGCGGGATCCGCTTCGTGACAGTGGTCGACGAGCTGGCCCGCCGCGGCCCCCTGGGCGAAGAGGCGTTCCACCGCGCGCTTTACGAGCTCGAGGCCGAGTGCTGGGACGACGTTCCGTTCCCCACCCCGATGCCGCACTGGTCGTACGAGATGTTCCGCAAGATGGAGAGCAATCCCAACAACCGGCCCCAGCTCTCACTTCTGGCGGTCCACGACGAGCGTCTGATCGGGATGACCATGACGATCAAGTCCGGGGAGCACGACGCGTACACGGTCATGACCGGCACGGCGCGCGCGTACCGCAAGCGCGGGATCGGCCTCGCGCTCAAGATCGAAGCGCTCGGGCGCGCGAAGGCCGCGGGCTTCCGCGCGCTCATGACGACGAACGATGAGCCGAACAAGGCGATGCGAGGGGTCAACGCAAAGCTCGGCTACGAGCTGCTGCCCGCGCGCATCTCGCTCGAGAAGCCTGTCCAGCCGCCCGCGTCCGATCCGGCCGAGACCGTCTCTCCCTAGGCTTCCGCGCGTGGCGGACGCGTGGGTCTGGTGGAAGCACGGCGTCATCTACCAGATCTACCCGCGCTCGTATCAGGACTCGAACGGCGACGGCGTCGGCGACCTCCCAGGGATCATCTCCCGGCTCGATCATCTGAACGACGGGACCGAGCGCTCGCTCGGGATCGACGCCATCTGGCTGTCGCCGTTCTACCGCTCGCCGATGGCGGACTTTGGTTATGACGTCTCGGACCATCGCGACGTCGACCCGATCTTCGGGACCCTCGAGGACTTCGACCAGCTGGTCCGGGCGGCGCACGACCGCGGGATACGCGTCGTGGTCGACCTCGTCCCGAACCACACCTCGGACCAGCATCCGTGGTTCGTCGAGGCGCGCCGCACCCGCACGGATCCGCGGCGCGACTGGTACGTCTGGGCGGATCCGGGACGGGGAGGCGGGCCGCCCAACAACTGGCGCAGCTCGTTCGCGCGCGTCGGAAGGGCGTGGACGCTCGATCCAGCGACCGGGCAGTACTACCTGCACCACTTCTTGCCGCAGCAGCCGGACCTGAACTGGTGGAACCCGCGCGTGCGCGACGCCATGGACCAGGTGATGCGCTTCTGGCTCGATCGCGGCGTCGACGGCTTCCGTGTGGACGTGGCGCACGGCCTGCTCAGCGACGAGGCGCTGCGCGACAACCCGCGGGTCACGCTCGGGGGCCGGAGGCGGCGGCGCGACGTCGACCTGGACGAGGTGCACGAGATCCACCGCGCGTGGCGAATGACGCTCGACGAGTACGGCGACCGCATGGCCGTCGGCGAGGTGTTCCTGACCGACCTGCGCAGGCTCGTGCGGTACTACGGCGAGGACGACGAGCTGCAGCTCTCGTTCAACTTCATGTTCCTCTCGCAGCCCTGGGATGCCGAGCGCTTCCGCCGAGCGGTGGAACGCTACGAGGCGCTGCTTCCACCTCACGCGTGGCCCGACTACACGCTTTCCAACCACGATCGTCCCCGCGCGGCGAGCCGCTACGGGCCGCGCAACGCGGCGACCGCCGCGCTCATGCTCCTGACGCTGCGCGGGACGCCCTTCGTGTACTACGGCGAGGAGATCGGCATGACGGACGTGCCCATTCCGAGGGAGCGCGTCGTCGACGTCGACGGGCGGGACCCGGAGCGCACCCCGATGCAGTGGGACGGATCGCCGGGCGCCGGCTTCACGACCGGCTCGCCCTGGCTGCCGATCGCCGGCAACGCCTATCGAGTGAACGTCGCCTCGCAGCGCGACGACCCGCGCTCGCTGTTCTCGCTCTACCGCCGCGTCATAAGGACCAGACGCGGCTCCGCGGCGCTGCGATGGGGCGCGTACCGGTCGCTGCCCGCCGCACGCGGCGTCTTCGCCTACGTACGCGAGCACGAGGGCGAGAGGCTGGCGGTCGCCCTCAACTTCACCGACGCCGAGCGGCCGTTCTCGCCGCCCTGGGCCGGGAGCGCCACGCGCGTCCTCCACTCCACCTGTCCCGAGCGTGACGGGACGATGGCCGGACCGCTGATGGTGCTCGCGCCGACCGAGGGGGTCCTTCTCAGCGCAGGGTGATCCCCGAACGGGCGAGGGATTCCGCGAAGCGCTGGGCGATCGCCTCGTAGCCGCGATCGTTCGGATGGAAACCGTCGGCGGATACCGCGCCACCGCGCACGACGTCCGCTGTGCCGGTGTGCAGGTCGACGAGCACGACGCGGTCGCCGTGGACGGAGACGGCTCCAGCGATGACGCGGTTGTACGCGGCGACCCCCTCAGCGATCCGCGCGGCCGACACCGGAGCCCCCTGGAATGCCGGCACCTGCGTCAGGTCGGGGACGTCGCCGACGAAGACGCGGGCGCGCGTGCGTTTCTCGAGGCCATCGAGGAGCTGGCCGAGCTGCGAACCGTAGATCTCGGGCTGGACGCCCTGGACGAGGTCGTTGAC
>JBBPYG010000130.1:0-10290 GCA_038200085.1 Candidatus Limnocylindria bacterium
AGCTTGCACTGTGCGACGAAGGCGGCGTGGCTGTAATCGCCGGCGGCGACTGGATTGCCCCTCGAGGCGACGGTGCTGACGCACCCTCCGTGCGAGGGGATCTCCAACGGGAAGGCGATGCCTGGTGCGAACTCGACCATGATGGTGTTGTCCGCGCACGTTTTAGACGGGTTCGTCGCGGCGAGCGCGGGAGCTGATGAGCTCGCCAGCATGGCCAAGAGAAGTAGCGCTGCGGATAGTGCCTTCATGTCATTCCTCTCCGTATGGTGATCGAGCGGCTTCGTAGTCGCTTTGCTAGGGCAGCTGGCGCTGCACGCACTCGTCGGCCGGTGCCCTGCTCTCCGGCTGCCGGGCGCGCACGCGGAACAGCTCCCCGGGGCTTGCGATGCCGAGGGCGTCGCCGAACTGCTTGATGATGTGGTTCACGTCGTCGCGCACCTGTTGGCCGCCCAAGAAGGACGAGCAGATGCCCATGTTGCTGCCTCCTGCCTGCCACACGATGGTGGCGGAGTCGGCTTGCGCCTGAGTGGCTCCAGTGCCGAGAACGAGCGCGGCTGAGATGGCGGCTGCTCCTGCGAGCACGCGTAGCTCTCTGATGGCTCCCTCCTTTCCACGGGTTTGTCGGCGCGCGATCGCGGGGCGCTGCCGGTCTGGCAGCGGTCCGGCAAAGGTCGCGTCCCGCTCTCGACTGTATCGAGTCCCCTTTCTTTCGCTCGGCCACCGAACTTGAAGCGGCCTACTGGACCGCTCGTCGTTCGGCCGACTGCACGCCCGCGTCGGGCGGTCGAGGGAGGGTCCTCGCGGCCGGACGCGCGAAGCGCGCGGCCGTGGCACGAGTGGTCACGCCTGCGCTCGGGAGCGCACGCGTAGGCGCCCTCGGTCAGCGACCCGTCCCAGTGCGGGTACGGCGAAGCAACTAACCTCTGCGTCGAGAACGGCGCGCGGCCCGGCAGGCGTCAACCGGGGCACATTGGACGCTCGAAGGATGGCGGCCTCGCCGCGTCGCGGCCGCCAGTTTCGCGGGATAAAGGAGGGAGCGCATGAACCTCAACAGCGTGCTGATCGGGTCGGAGGATCCGGGGCGACTCGCGGACTACTACAGGAAGCTCTTCGGCAAGCCCGGCTGGGAGATGGGCCCGTACATCGGGTGGCAGCTGGGCAACGGCGGATTCACGGTCGGGCCGCATGACAAGGTCAAAGGCAGGAACACGCAACCCGGACGGCTGATCTGGAACATCGAGAGCACCGATGTGAAGGCGGACTTCGAACAGCTCAAGGCCGCGGGCGCGAGGGTCATCCGGGAGCCCTACGACGCCGGTGAAGCGATCGAAGGTTCCTCGGGAGCATGGATCGCCACATTCGCGGACCCCGACGACAACTACTTCCAGCTCGTCAGCCCGATGTCGCCGTGACCGCTTAGCTAAGCGGTCGCGAGATCCCGCGTCGCGTTGGCGAAGAAGTCGTCGAGCACCTTCTCGCCCTTCTTGCGGATCGCCGACGCGCCGAGCGTGGCGATGCGTCCGGTGATGTCATAGCGGCCGCGCGCGCCAAGCAGGGCCCCGTCGCCGTCGTCGGCGACGGTGACGTCGAGCGTCGCGCTGATCCGCGACGCGACCTGGCGGTCCTCGCCGCTGGCCGCGACGTGAAGTCGGCGCGCCGCCGCATCGATATCGAGGTCGACGGTGAGGTCCGCCCGCAGAGAGAAGGGACCGACGCGGTCCTCGAGTACCGTCGCGTACCGCCGGAGCGGCTCTACCTCGCGAAGCTGGTGGACGATCGGCAGCCACGAGGCCACGCGCTGGAAATCCAGCAACGCTTCCCAGACCGCAGGCGCTGACGCGGCGAGGCGTACGTCCCTCGAGATGTCCTCGTACACGCCGCCAATCATGACGCCATTCGCGGTACGATCGCGCGCGCCAGGGGAGGGCTCACTATGACCATCGATGCCGCGACCGGCCAGGAGCAGAAGCGTCCGGACACGTGGGGACGAGGCTTCTACGAGCAGTTCATCGAGACAGAGGGCATCCCTATCTACACGGGCATGGCCGTCGCAGACCTCCGCACGGCGGAGGTCGGCACGTGGGCCCGCCTGGACGCGAAGGGCGCGTATATCCGCCTCGTGGGCGCGGAGGACACGGACAACGGATATCTCCTCGAGCTCGCGCCGGGCAAGTCGACAGCGCCGGAGAAGCATCTCTTCGAGGAGTACTTCTTCGTCCTGAGCGGCCGCGGGACCTGCGAGGTCTGGAACGAGGGCGAAACGCCGGTCACATTCGAGTGGCAGGAGGGAAGCCTCTTCTCGGTCCCGCTGAACACCCAGCACCGGCTGCATAACGGCTCGGGCTCGCTGTCCGCGCGTCTGCTGGCCGTGACGACGATGCCGATCATGATGAATCTCCTGCACAACAAGGACTTCATCTTCGGCGCCGACTATCTGTTCACGGACCGCTACGACGGTCGGAAGGAGTACTTCGACGGCGCGGGAACGCTCTACACCGGCAGGGTGTGGGAGACCAACTTCGTCGCGGACATCCGTCGCTTCAAGCTCCGGGACTGGCACGAGCGCGGCGCGGGAAGCAAGAACATCAGATTCGAGTTCGCGAACAATACGATGGTCTCACACGTCTCCGAATTCCCCGTCGGCACCTACAAGAAGGGGCACCGCCACGGTCCGGGCTATCACGTGGTCATGCTGACCGGGAGCGGCTACTCCCTCATGTGGCCGGACGGTGCCGAGGAGATGACCGAGGTGCAGTGGAAGTCCGGGACGCTTTTCGTTCCGCCCGGACTGTGGTGGCACCAGCACTTCAACACGGGCAGCGAGCCGGCGCGGTACCTGGCGATCCGGTGGGGCGGCAACAAATGGAAGATCGCCGCCTACCTGGACAATCAGGGCGTCGACAAGGACGCCACGCAGGGCGGCAACCAGATCGAGTACCAGGACCAGGATCCGAGGATCCACCGCGCGTTCCTCGAGCGCTGCGGCGCGAACGGCGTGCAGGTGAAGATGGACGAGTTCCCCGTCCGCGTCTAGGTTCCCCGGGCCGACGCCCCCGCACGGCCACGGCCGCCACGACCCGCACGACGAGGGGCAGGTCGCGACCGAGCGCCTGCGGCTGCGCACTATCGGCATCGACATCGGCACGACGACCTCTCACCTCATCTTCTCGGAGCTCGGGCTCGAGCGGCAGGGCATCCGCCTCTCGAGCGCGTACACGGTCGTCGAGCGCCGGATCGTGCACCGCTCGGAGGTCGCGCTGACCCCGTACTCGTCTGCACGGCGCATCGACACGGAAGCGCTCAGAGCGTTCATCGAGCGTTCCTACGAGGCCGCGGGCTGGACGCGCGATCTCGTCGACACCGGCGCGGTGATCGCCACGGGCGAGGCTGCCCGGAAGGAGAACGCCGCCGCGATCGTCGCCCTCTTCAGCGACGAGGCGGGCAAGTTCGTATGCGCGACCGCTGGCCACCACCTCGAGAGCCTGCTCGCCGCGCACGGGTCCGGCGCGGTCGCCCGTTCGCGCGACGCCGCGACGCCGCTCGTCTTGAACGTGGATGTCGGGGGCGGTACCACCAAGGTGGCGGTCTGCCGCGGCGGGCACGTCGCCGAGACGGCTGCGCTCGACCTCGGGGCGCGCGTCGTCGCGTGGGACGCCGCCGGGCGCCTGACCATGGTCACGAGCGCGGGTGGGCGGCTGGCGAAGGGCGCGGGCGTCACGGCGGTGGTCGGCGAGCCCATCGACGCCCGCGCGATCGAGGCGCTCGCCGACCACATCGCCGAGCTCGTGCTCCGCGTGCCTTCTGGGGAGGCCGTTCCTGCCGGCCTGTGGCTGACGCCCCCGCTCGCGACGCCGGGGCCCTTCCCGACGATCCTCTTCTCGGGGGGAGTGGGTGAGTACGTCTACGGGACGGAGGCCGCCGAGTTCGGCGACCTCGGCCGCGCGCTCGGCAAAGCCCTCGTCCGCAGATCGTCGGCGGTCGAGGTTCTGAGGCCCATCGAATCGATCCGCGCGACGTGCATCGGCGCGGCGCAGTACACGATCCAGGTGAGCGGCGACACCCTGTTCCTCTCGGACCCTGCGCTCTTGCCGCTTCGCGACCTCGCGGCGGTCGCCGTGCGTCCGGACGCAGCGGACGCGGGCGCGATCGCGCGCGAGATCCGCGACGGCATCACCCGCCTAGATAGGGAGGAAGGGGCGTTCGCCCTCGCGGTCCGCTGGCGCCACGGGCCGACATACGCGGCGGTGCGTGTGCTCTGCGCAGGGATCGAGTCCGGCACGCGAGGGCTCCTCCACGGCGGTCCGCTGGTCGTCGTGCTCGACGTGGACCTCGCCGGGATCGTCGGCCAGATGCTCCGGGACGAACTGCATGTGGGCGCGCCGATCCTGTGTGTCGATCAGATCGCGCTCTCGGATCTCGATTTCATCGACCTGGGGACCCCGATCCCCGATAAGGGCGTGGTCCCCGTCGTCGTGAAGAGCCTGATCTTCTCGGCGCGCTGAGCGGGCCGCCGCGATCAGGGATCGAGCGCGGAGCCCTCGAGGGTGTCCTGGACCTTCTCGAAGCCGCGCCAGAGCGACTCGTAGAAGAAGCGGATGCCGAACTCGATCCGCAGCGTCCGGGTGCGCGCGTCCGATCGGTTGAAGTGCTCGTGCAGCGTCATGCGCGGCGGCACGTGCACGGCGTCGCCGGCCTCCCAGTCGTATCGCTCGTGGTCGATCTCCGAGTACCCGTTCCCCTCCAGAACGAAGAGGAAGGCCTCGGTATGCGTATGCCGGTGGCTGCGCGTCCGCGGGGCCTCTTCGAAGATGTTCGTGATCGCCGCCGCCTTCGCGCGAAAGCCGTTCGTCTCATCCGACTCGCTCTCGCTCCCGCCCATGAGGATCCAGATCCCAGCGTGGCGGTGGGCACCCTTGCCCGACCGGGAGTGGCCGTGGCCCGCCAGCCGGCGCTGCCGCTCGTCGATCGCGTTCTCGAGATGGAGCGCGATGCGCCGCCCGTCCGCCGCGAACTGCGACGACTCGGCCGGGTACCGCCTGGCGAGCTCCCCGCGATCGGCCGCCTTGTCCTCGACCTGCTTGAGACGCCCGATGTTCGTCGCGAGGTCGAGGTCGTGCGTGACGGCCGAGAGGTGGTGTGCCGGCTCGGTGCCCGTGTTCACGTGCTGATGCGCGGATCCATACGGGATGTGCATAGTCGTGCCCGCCTTCCAGTCGTAGCGGGCGCCGTCGATCACGCTGAAGCCGCTCCCCGAGAGGACGTGGATCGCCTCTTCGCCGTGGATGTGCTTTCCCGTGCGCCAGCCAGGCGGGATCTCAGCGCGGAGCAGGGCCGTGCCCTGCGTGGGGAAGCCCGACGCCTGGCCGATGAGCATCTGCACGCGCGCGTCCTGCGGCGTCTCGATCCAGGGCATCTCGCGCCCGCGCGCGACGACCGGCGGGCGCCGCAGCGACTCCTCCACCCGGGCGCTCCTGGCGAGCCAGCCGCCATAGAAGTCGTCGCTCAGCGTCCGGACCCGGGCGGACCGCGGAACGCGGGACCGTTGTCGTCCACTCGGGCGCTCCTCTCGCGCTGTCCTGCCGGACCCAAGGTATGACATCCGCGTCGACGGCAGATCGCAGCGGTGAGACCAACAGGGCGCCTGGGCTTCGGGTATACAGAGCCTCGGATGAGGACCGAACAGGTCACGTTCTTCAGCGACGGCGTGCGGCTGCGCGGCTACCTCCATCTCCCTTCGGGCGAGCCGGGCCGCCTTCCATTCATAACGCAGGGACCCGGTTGGCTCGGCCTGGCCGACGCGAAGCTGTACCAGCCGTACCACCAAGCGTTCACCGATGCGGGATTCGCCGTCCTGATCTTCGACTACCGCGGCTTCGGCGCCAGCGAAGGCGACAGCGGGACGCTGTCACCCGCGTGGCAGCTGGAGGATTGGCGGAACGCCATCGCCTATCTCCGGGGCCGTCCGGACATCGACCCCGGGCGCGGCGCGATCTTCGGCAGCGGCGGCACCGGCGGCGGGAACGCCGTGCTCGCGGCGGCGGCGGAGCCGGAGATCCGCGCCACGATCAGCCAGGTCCCCGTGTGCGACGGCCGCGACTGGCTGCACCGCATGCGCCAGGAGCACGAGTGGATCGCCTTCCTGGCGAGCGTCGACGCCGACCGCCGGATCCGCGCTGCCACGGGCGAAGGTACGGGCGTGCATCCGCGCGAAGGGATCATGGTCGCGACTCCAGAACGCAAGGCGACGGCCGTGAAGGCCGACGTCGATGCGCGCATCCCTTCAGTCATCCCGCTGGCGGCAGCGCAGGGCATCCTCGAATACCGGCCGCTCGACGCCGCGCCACGCGTGCGCGGACTCATGGTCATCGGCGTGGAGAACGACGCCGTCACGCCGACCGACCACGCTGTCCGGCTCTTCGAGGCCGCCGGTCCGCCGAAGAAGCTCGTGCTTCAGCGGAACACGACGCACTACGCCGCGTACAAGCAGAACGCGGCACAGGTGATACCGCTCATGGTGGACTGGCTCCGCGGCCTCGTCCTGCGCGAGAGTGACATCGAGATCCGCGAGGAACGATCCGGGGCCGCGACGATCGAGTACGTCGACGGAGGTGTCGCGGCATGACGGCTGACATCGTGATCAGGCGCGCGGACGCCGTGCTCGAGGAAGGGCGGCGGCGCGTGGACATCGCCATCGAGGGCGAGACGATCGCGGCCGTTACGGAGGCAGGCGCCGGGCCGGCCGGTGGTCGCGAGATCGACGCGAGCGACCTCGTCGCCCTGCCCGGGGTCATCGACATGCACTCGCATCACCGGGAGCCGGGCTTCACGCACAAGGAGGATCTCGCGACGATCGGCGCGCAGTGCGCGGCGGGCGGCGTGACGGTCTCTGTCGCCATGCCGAATGTCAGCCCGACACCAACCACCGCTCAGAACCTCGATGCGATGATCGAGATCTACCGGTCCCGGGCGATGGTCGACTGGAACATCAACGCTTCGGGAGTTCAGCTGGGCGAGATCCCAGCCCTCGCGGAGCGCGGCATCCTCGCCTTCAAGATCTTCATGGTCGTCGACACGGGCCGCTCGTACCCCCACATGCCCGGCATCGGGCTGCACGAGCACGGCGAGCTGTACACGCGGATGAAGGCCGTCAAGGCCACCGGCCTGCCGCTCATGATCCACCCCCACGACCAGTCTTTGATGGACGCGATCGAGCAGGAGTACTGGGGACGCGGCGAACGCGATTTCCGCGCGTACGCGAAGGCCTACGCGCACGACGACGGGGTGATCTGGGACACCGCGGTCGGCGTTCTTCTCCGCCTCCAGGAAGCGACCGGCGTTCGCCTGCACCTCCTGCACACCCAGACGAGACGGGTCGTCGAAATGCTCCGCGCCGCGAAGGCCGCCGGCCGCAGCGTGTCGGCGGAGGTGAATCCCTGGTGTTTCTGGCTTGACAACGACTGGGCGAACATCGAGCGCCTCGGCTCGTACGCGCTCTCGTACTACGTCGCGCCGCACCACGCTGAGGCGGTGTTCGAGGGCTTCCGCGACGGCACGGTCGACATCATGGCGACGGACCACGCGCCGCACCTGCGCGAGGAGAAGGAGCCCGGCTGGACCGACGGCTGGAAGGCGCACACCGGTACCCCCTCGACGCAGTTCTACCTGTCGTTCCTGCTGACCGACGTCGCCGCGGGAAAGCTCACGTACGAGCGCGTCGCGGACGCGACCGCCACGCGGCCGGCGAAGCTCTTCGGCCTGTACCCGCGCAAAGGAGCGATCCGCGCGGGCGCCGATGCGGACATCGTTCTTGTCGATCCCTCGAAGCGTCACACCATCAGCGATGCCGACGTCCTGAGCAAGTGTGGATGGACGCCGTACGCCGGCCGCGAAGTGCGCGGCGCGCCCCGCTACACCTTCCTGCGCGGCGAGCCGATCCTCGACGACGGACGCGTCGCCGTTCGCGCGGGATACGGCCGGCAGGCGGTGCGCGTGCCGTGAGCGTGGCCGCGACCTACCGCGTGATCGGGCCCCGTGTACGCCGCAGGCGCAACCCGCTCGGGCGCTGGTACCGGCGCAACGAGCGCCTCGTACTGAGCGTCTCGGGCGTCGTCGCCTTCTTCGCCTTCTGGCAGATCGGCTCGGACCTCGGCTTCATCGACCGGTTCTTCTTCAGCTCGCCGCGGGCGGTCGCCGCGGCGGGTGCGGCCGAGGTGCAGGTTCCCCGGTTCTGGAACGACGTGAGGATCAGCGCGCTCGAGCTCGGTATCGGATCGCTCCTTGCGGTCGCCTGCGCGGTGCCGCTCGGCCTCGCGATCGGGTGGTACCGGCGGGCCTCGCTCGCGGCCGACCCGTGGCTGAACTTCACGAACGCCTTGCCGCGGGCCGCGCTGGTGCCGCTCGTCGTGCTGTGGGTCGGTCTCGGATTCGAGATGAAGACCCTGATCGTGTTCCTCGGCGGGTTCTTCTCCGTCATCATGCCCACGGTCGAAGGCGTACGGACCGTCGAGCGCCAGTTCCTCGACGTCGCGCGCAGCTTCCGCGCCAGAGACAGGCTCATCTTCCGGTCGATCGTGCTGCCCGGGACCGTGCCGTTCATCGTGAGCGGCGTGCGGCTCGCCGTAGGACGCGTGCTCGCGGGCGTGATCATCGCCGAGTTCTACGCGCAGACCGATGGGATCGGCGTGATGATCGCCAAGGCGGCGGCGTCGCTCCAGAGCGACCGCATGCTGTTCGGCGTGCTCGTCTTCACCTTCGCCGGCATCCTGCTCTACGAGGCGGTCGGCGCGCTCGAGCGGCATTTCCAGCGGTGGCGTCCCAGCCTCGATCTCGAGGAGGCCGCCTGAGATGGAGGAACCCGGGCTCGCCCTGAGCGCGCGCGGCGTCCAGATGGAGTACCGCGACAGACAGACGGCGCGAACGCTTCTCGCGATCGACAATGTCGACCTCGACGTCGCCGAAGGTTCGTTCGTCAGCCTCCTCGGTCCGAGCGGATGCGGAAAGTCGACGTTCCTCAAGATCGTGAACGGGCTGCTGCGCGCGACGTCGGGCGAGATCAAGCTGCGCAGCGGCGGCAAGGCGCGCGAGGACGCGATGGTGTTCCAGGACGCCGCGCTCTTCCCGTGGTACTCCGTCCTCGACAACGCCGCCTACGGCCTGGTGTGCGCCGGCGTGTCACCGAAGGAAGCGCGGAAGCGCGCGGCCCCGTACATCGACCTCGTCGGCCTCTCCGGGTTCGCGGACAAGTACCCATACCAGCTCTCCGGTGGCATGCAGCAGCGGGCGAACCTGGCCCGCGCCCTGGCGGTCGAGTCGGCGATCCTGCTGATGGACGAGCCGTTCGCCGCGCTCGACGCGCAGACGCGCGAGGTCATGCAAGCCGAGCTGCTGCGGATCTGGAACGCGGCGAAGAAGACCGTGCTGTTCGTCACGCATCAGATTGATGAGGCGGTCTACCTTTCCGACCGCGTGGTCGTCATGGCGGCGCGCCCCGGCCGGATCATCGCGGACGTGACGATCGACCTGCCGCGACCGCGCGTGCTCGCCGTAAAGCGGACGCCCGAGTTCGCGCGCTACGAGGAGCAGATCTGGGGGCTCATCGGCCAGCACGAGCGAGAGCCGCCCCAATGATCCGGCGGCTCGCCTGGTTCACTGCGAACAACGAGCGGGTGGTGTTCGGCGCCATCGGCTTCCTCGCGGTCATCGCCTTGTGGGAGGCATCCGCTGACTTCGGACTGTTCCGGAAGTCACTCTTCAGCACGCCCTTGCTCATATGGAAGGCGGCGCTCACGGACTTCGGCTCGGGCGCGATCTGGGCGCACATCGGCGTCAGCGCGACCGAGTTCGCCATCGGCTTCGCTGCCTCGCTCGCGATCGGGATCCCGCTGGGCCTCGCCATCGGTTGGTTCCGGCGCGTCGACTACTTCCTGAACGCGCTCCTAGCCGGGCTCAACGCCACGCCGAACGTCGCGCTAATCCCGCTCATCGTGCTCCTCGCGGGGATCGGCCTCGAGTCGAAGGTCGTCGTCGTGTTCCTTTCGGCGTTCTTCGCGGTCGTCGTGACGACCTTCACGGGCGTGCAGGCGATCGCGCGTCGGCACCTCGAGATCACCCGCAGCTTCGGGGGCTCGCGGTGGCTCGCGTTCCGGACGGTGGCGCTCCCGAGCGCGATCCCGTTCATCCTGAGCGGGACCCGGATCGGCGCGGGCCGCGCGCTGGTGGGGGTGGTCAGCGCCGAACTGCTCTCGGCGAACGTCGGGCTCGGTTACTACATCAGCTTCTTCGGGACCTTCC
>JBBPYG010000131.1:0-6144 GCA_038200085.1 Candidatus Limnocylindria bacterium
GAGCCGCGGTACCCCTCGCTGCCCGGGATCATGAAGGCCAAGCGCAAGGAGATCCCCGAGAAGGATGCGGCGGCCCTCGGCGTCGACCTCGCCTCGCCGGCGATGGAGGTCCGCCGGCTCGAGCCGCCGGCCGCGCGCGGCGGCGGGAAGATCCTGAAGGACGGCGACGCGGCCGCGCTCGCCGATGAGCTCGTCGGTCTGCTGCGCCGCGAGGCCAAGGTCCTATGAGCGTGAAGATCTGGGTAGTCGTGGAGCGCGGCGGCGACGACGTCCGCCGGGTCTCACGCGAGATCGCCGCGAAGGCCGCCGAGATGGGCGAGACGACCGCCCTCGAAGTGACCGGGCTCGAGCGCTACTCGGCGCTCCCCGCGGTGGCCGCGCTCGCGGACCAGGCGAAGTCGGGCGCGCCGGACCTCGTGCTCGTCGGCGCCACGCCGATGGGCCGCGACCTCGGCGCCCGCCTTGCCGCGCGCCTCGGATGGGCCTACGCCGGCGACTGCACCGGCGTCGCGCTCGAGGACGGCGCCGTCGTGGTTACGCGGGGCATGTACGCGGACAAGGTCCGCGCCGAGCTGCGCGTCGCGCTCCCCGCGGTCGTGACCGTCCGCGCCAATGCGTTCCCCCTCGCGGACGGCGCGGCGGCGCCCGACGTCACGCCCGTCCCCGCCGACGCGACGGCCGACACGCTGGCCTTCGCGCGCTTCGAGCCGACCGCTTCGGCTGGCGCGAAGGTGCCGCTCGCGGAGGCGCGCGTCGTCGTCTCGGGCGGCCGCGGCCTGCGCGGGCCCGAGAACTGGCACCTCGTCGAGGAGTTGGCCGATTCGCTGGGCGCGGCCCTCGGGGCCTCGCGCGCGGTGACCGACGCCGGCTGGCGCCCGAACGAGGAGCAGGTCGGGCAGACCGGAAAGAGCGTCGCGCCTGACCTCTACATCGCGGTCGGGATCTCCGGCGCGATCCAGCATCTCGCCGGCATGACCTCGAGCCGGACGATCGTCGCCATCAACCGCGACCCCGACGCGGACATCTTCAAGGTGTGCGATTACGGCGTCGTCGCAGACGCGCTGCAGTTCGTGCCCGCTCTCACCGCCGCGGTGAAGAAGGCGAAGGCCAACGCGTGACCCGGAGTTGCGCGTGATGCCCGTGGCCGGCGAGGAGGAGCGCGCGCTCGCTGACGCCGTCCGGCGGTTCGGCCGCGACCTCGCCCCGCGCATCCGCGAGGCGGAGGCCGCGGGCACGATGCCGCGTGACGTGATCCGCGAGCTCGGGCGCATGGGCGTGCTCGGCATGGCGATCCCGGAGGCCGACGGCGGCCTCGGCGCCTCTTACGTGTCCTTCGCGCTCGCGCTCGAGGAGCTGGCGGCCGCGTGGCCCGCGCTCGCGGTCGGCGTCTCCGTCAACAGCGGCATCGTCGCGGGCTCGGTGGTGCGATACGGCACCGCCGAGCAGAAGCGGCGCTGGCTGCCGCGGCTCATGGACGGCGCGGGCCTCGGCGCCTTCGCGCTCACCGAGCCCTCCGCCGGCTCGGATGCCGCCGCGCTGCGGACGGCCGCGCGCAGCACCGATACCGGATGGTCACTGTCGGGGCAGAAGATGTTCGTCACCAGCGCCCGCTACGCGCCGTTCGCGATCGTGTTCGCGCGGGTCGGGCAGGCGAGCGAAGGGCGGCCCCACGCCGGGATCACCGCATTCATCGTCCCGATGGACGCGCCGGGCGTGACCGTCGGGCCCGCCGAGCACAAGATGGGTCTCCTGGCTTCGGACACCAGCGCCATCGCCTTCGATGGCGTCGCGCTCGGGGAGGACGCCGTGCTCGGCGAGGTGGGCCGCGGATTCGGGCCGATCGCCCTCGCGGGGCTCGATACCGGGCGGATCGGCATCGCGGCACAGGCGGTCGGCATCGCGCGCGGCGCGTTCGACCGAGCGAGCGCGTACGCGGCCGAGCGCGTGCAGTTCGGGCGGCCCATCGCGAAGCTGGACGCGATCCGCTTTGCGCTCGCCCGGATGCGCACCGACGTCGACGCGGCGCGGTTGCTGACGCTGCGCGCGGCGTGGCTGCGCGACATTCGGCGCCCCTTCACGCGGGAGGCCTCGGAGGCCAAGCTCTTCGCGAGCGAGACCGCGAACCGCGTCGCGTACGACGCGCTCCAGGTGTTCGGGGGATACGGCTACATGCGCGACTACGAGATCGAGCGCTACGCGCGCGACGCGCGCGCGACCACGCTCTACGAGGGCACGAGCGAGGTGCAGCGCACCGTCATCGCCCGGCAGCTGCTGTCGGCGGCCGCGTGAGCGACGAACGCCGGGGACCGGCGGTGCCGCCCGCCGAGCGCGCTCCGCGGCCGCTCGAGCCCGCCGCGCCGCCGGCCGGGCTCGCGGCGCACCCTGCGCCGCGGTCGGAGAAGGAGCGTTGGCTCGCCGAGACGTACGGCCCGGCCGTCCGCCGGTACCCGGAGCGGAAGGACCGCTTCAGCACGCTGTCGGACGAGCCCGTGAATGCGCTGTACACGGCCGAGGATCTCGGGAACTTCGACCCTGCGCGCGACCTCGGCTTCCCGGGAGAGCCGCCGTTCACTCGGGGCGTGCACCCCTCGATGTACCGCGGGCGCCTGTGGACGATGCGCCAGTTCGCCGGCTTCGGCTCGGCCGAGGACACGAACGCGCGTTTCCGATACCTGCTCGAGCACGGCGTGACGGGACTCTCGACCGCCTTCGACATGCCGACGCTGATGGGCCGCGATCCCGACGACCCGCTCTCGCGCGGGGAGGTCGGACGCGAAGGGGTCGCGTGCGCGTCGCTCGCGGACATGGAGATCCTGCTCGACAGCATCCCGCTCGACGAGGTCACGACGTCCATGACGATCAACGGGCCCGCGTCGATCGTGTGGGCGATGTACCTCGCGGCCGCCGAGAAGCGCGGCTACCCGCTCGAGCGGATCGGGGGAACGATCCAGAACGACTGCCTCAAGGAGTACATCGCGCAGCGCGAGTGGATCGTGCCGGTGCGGCCGGCGATGGACCTCGTCATCGACACGTTCCGCTACGGTTCGATGGCCGTCCCGCGGTGGAACACGATCTCGGTGTCGGGCTACCACATCCGCGAGGCAGGGGCGACGGCGCTCCAGGAGCTCGCGTTCACGCTCCTCGATGGGCTCGAGTACGTGAAGTGGGGCGTCGAGGCGGGGCTGGATCCCGACCGGTTCGTCCCGCGGATCTCTTTCTTCTTCGACGTGCACAACGACTTTTTCGAGGAGATCGCCAAGTTCAGGGCCGCCCGGCGGATCTGGGCCCGCGAGATGGAGCGGCGCTACCACCCCAAGGACCAGCGCTCGCTCATGCTGCGCACGCACGCGCAGACGGCCGGGGTGTCGCTCACCGCTCAGCAGGCGCACAACAACGTCGTGCGTGTGACGCTCCAGGCGCTCGCGGCCGTGCTCGGCGGGACGAACTCGCTCCACACGAACTCGCTCGACGAGACCTACGCGCTGCCGACCGAGGAGGCCGTGACGCTCGCGCTGCGGACGCAGCAGATCATCGCGCACGAGTCCGGCGTCGCGGACACGGCGGACCCCCTGGCGGGCTCGTACTACCTCGAGGCGCTGACCGACCGGATGGAGCGCGGCTTCGAGCGCTACCGCGACGAGATCGAGGCGATGGGCGGCATGGTGGAGGCGGTCGAGCGCGGTTACCCGCAGCGCGAGATCGTGGAGTCGGCCTTCCACTTCCAGCAGCAGGTCGACGAGCGCGAACGCATCATCGTCGGGATCAACAAGTACGTCACCGAGCAGGATCCGCCGGTGCCGACGCTCGCCATCGACCCCGACGTGGAGAAAAAGCAGGTCGAGCGTCTCCGCCGCACGCGCGAGACGAGAGACCAGGGCCGCTGGAGCGAGGCGCTGGCGCGGCTGCGCGAGGCCGCGCGCGCGAGGGGCGAGCTGATGCCCGCGTTCCTCGAATGCGCCCACGCGTACGCGAGCGTCGGCGAGCAGGTCGCCGTCCTGAAGGAGGTCCACGGTGAATACCGAGACCCCGGCTACTTCTGAGCAGCCCCGCACGCGCGACGAGCTGCTCGCCCGGGTGGACGACGGCTGGCGGCGGTTCCGCGACGCGGTACGCGCGATCGGGCGAGCGCGGATGGGCGAGGCGACGCCGGAAGGGTGGACTTTCAAGGACCTGGTCGCCCACTGCGCCGCCTGGGAGGAGCTGTCCTCGCGGCGCCTCCGGACCTTCCGCGAGAGCCCGGGCGGGGAATTCTCGGCTCCCGGGGTCGAGGTCGACGCGTTCAACGCACAGGTGGTCGAGAGCCACCGCCTCGCGGGACCCGAGGCCGTGCTCGACGAGCTCGAGACGGCCCACCGGCTGCTCCGCCAGGAGATCGAAAAGCTTTCCGACGAACAGGTGGTCGCGAACGACAGCCGAGTGGTCGCCGTCGTCGCCGGCAACTCGTACGGGCATTACCTTGAGCACGCCGCCGAGCTCGGGATGACGCAGTGAAGAGGCCGATCCGCGTCGTCGTGGCGAAGGCGGGCCTCGACGGTCACGACCGCGGCGCGAAGGTCGTCGCGCGCGCGCTGCGCGACGCGGGGATGGAGGTGATCTACACCGGGGTGCACCAGACGCCGGAGCAGGTCGTGGAGACGGCGCTCCAGGAGGACGCCGACGCGATCGGCGTCTCGCTCCTATCGGGAGCGCACAACTACATCTTTCCCCGCATCCACGACCTCATGCGCGAAAAGGGCATGGACGACGTGCTCCTCTTCGGCGGCGGGATCATCCCGCAGGCCGACATCGAGACGCTCGCGCAGCACGGTGTCGAGCGGATCTTTCAGCCCGGCGCGCCGCTCGACGGGATCGTGAAATACCTTGTCGAAACGGTGCCGCGAAAGCGCGGCGCCACAGTGGGAGGCTAGAGATGGCGAAGAAGGACGACCGGCCGGTCGACGTGGGACTGGCGGCGCTGAAGGGCAAGGACGAGGCGACGGCCACCGAGTGGTGGAAGGAGCGGCTCGGGCTCATCGCGGCGATCCCCTCGGACACCGCGCGCGTCGGCGCGCTCACGCCGCAGCTGCGCGAGCTGTCGCGCCTGACGCCGGACGAGCGTCGCAGGCTGACGAGGGCGCGCATCGCGGCGTTCGCGACGCTGCCTGGTGACCAGCAGGCGAAGATCACGACCGCGCGGAAGACCGCGTACGACGTCGATCGCGCCCTGCTCGAGAGCGACGAATCGCTCGTGGAGGAGCTGCGCGGCAGCGTTCCCGGGGGCGATGTCTACCCGAGCACCGCGCCGAAGCGGTAGGTGCGGTTCGAGCACGGCCCCGACCAGCTCCTCGTCCGCGACACCGTCCGGGCCTTCGCGCGGGAAAGGATCGTCCCGCGCGCCGGGGAATGGAGCGAGGCGGGAGCGTTCCCCCCGGAGCTGATCCGGGAGTGCGCCGGGCTCGGGCTCACCGGCCTCGCGGTCCCGGCCGAATACGGCGGGGCCGGGCTGGACCTCGTGACGATCGCCCTCGTGATGGAGGAGCTCGGCGCCGCGGACGGATCCGTCGCGCTCACGCTCGCCGCGCACAACTCGCTCTGCGTCGGCCACCTGCTGGTCGCGGCCTCGCCGGAGCAGCGCGAGCGCTGGCTCCCGCCGCTCGCGCGCGGCGAGCACCTGGGCGCGTGGGCGCTCACCGAGCCCGCGTCGGGATCCGACGCCGCGGCGCTCGCGACCCGCGCGGTGCGCGACGACGGCGGGTACGTCCTCAGCGGCCAGAAGCAGTTCATCACCAACGGCTCGCTGGCCGGCCTCGCCGTGATCGTCGCGGCGACCGCAGACCGCCAGCTCACGGCCTTCGGGATCGCGGCCGGGGTCGAAGGTTTCCGCGCTGGAAAGCGCGAACGCAAGATGGGGCTGCACGCCTCGGACACCGCGCAGCTCGTCCTCGACGGCTGCCGGGTCGCCGAGTCCGACCGGGTCGGCGCGGAGGGCCAGGCGTTCGCCGACGTGAAGAAGGTGCTCGACCGCGGGCGGGTCGGGATCGGCGCGCTCGCGATCGGTCTCGGCCGCGCGGCCCTCGAGACGGCGACCGAGTACGCGAAGGGCCGGCGCCAGTTCGGGCGCCCGATCAGCGACTTCGAGATGATCCGCTGGAAGCTCGCCCAGGC